>CAZZLX010000504.1:0-3497 GCA_964655235.1 uncultured Rhizobium sp. | reverse complement strand
CTTCATCGACGCCTCGATGGGCCTCCAGAAGGGGGAGAAGGCGGGGCTCGTCGGTCCCAACGGCGCCGGCAAGTCGACGCTCTTCCGCATGATCGCCGGCGAGGAGAAGCCCGACGACGGCCAGGTGTCGATCGATACCGGCATGACCATCGGCTACTTCAACCAGGACGTCGGCGAGATGTCGGGCCAAACCGCGGTCGCGGCGGTGATGGACGGCGTCGGCCCCGTGAGCGCGCTGGCATCCGAGATGGCGAAGCTCGAGGCGGCGATGGTCGATCCCGAGCAGGCCGACGACATGGACGCCATCGTCGAGCGCTACGGCGAGGCGCAGACGCGCTTCCAGGAGCTCGACGGCTATGCGCTGGAGGCGAAGGCGCGCGAGGTGCTGGCGGGATTGAGCTTCACCCAGGAGCGCATGGACGGCGATGTCGGCCTGCTCTCCGGCGGCTGGAAGATGCGCGTGGCCTTGGCCCGCATCCTGCTGATGCGACCCGACGGCATGCTGCTGGACGAGCCGAGCAACCATCTGGACCTCGAAAGCCTGATCTGGCTCGAGGCCTTCCTCAAGAACTACGACGGCGCGCTTCTGATGACCTCGCACGACCGCGAGTTCATGAACCGCATCGTCGGCAAGATCGTCGAGATCGACGGCGGCTCGCTCACCACGTATTCGGGCAACTACGATTTCTACGACCAGCAGCGGGCGCTGAACGAGGCGCAGCGCCAGGCGCAGTTCGAGCGCCAGCAGGCGATGCTGGCGAAGGAGATCAAGTTCATCGAGCGGTTCAAGGCGCGGGCATCGCATGCGGCGCAGGTGCAGAGCCGCGTGAAGAAGCTCGACAAGATCGAGCGCGTGGAGCCGCCCCGGCGCCGCCAGTCGGTGCAGTTCGAGTTCCGCAGCCCGCCGCGCTCGGGCGACGACGTGGCGGGCTTCAAGAACGTCCACAAGAGCTACGGCGCCCATGCGATCTATTCAGGGCTCGACCTGCAGGTGCGCCGCAAGGAGCGCTGGTGCGTGCTCGGCGCCAACGGCGCCGGGAAGTCGACCTTGCTGAAGCTGGCGGTCGGCGAGATCGCGCCGGACGAGGGCACGGTTGCCCTGGGCGCCGCCGTGAAGTTGGGCTACTTCGCCCAGCACTCGATGGACCTGCTGGACGGCGACGACACGGTGTTCGAGTCCCTCGACAAGAGCTTCCCGCTCGCCGGCACCGGCACGCTGCGCACGCTTGCCGGCTGCTTCGGCTTCTCCGGCGACGACATCGAGAAGCCCTGCCGCGTGCTCTCGGGCGGCGAGAAGGCGCGCCTGATCATGGCCAAGATGCTGTTCGACCCGCCGAACTTCCTGGTGCTCGACGAGCCGACGAACCACCTCGACATGGCGACGAAGGAGATGCTGGTCGCAGCGCTCAAGGAATTCGAAGGCACCATGCTGTTCGTCTCCCACGACCGCCACTTCCTCAGCGCGCTCTCCAACCGCGTGCTGGAGCTGACGCCGGACGGCGTGCACCAGTTCGGCGGGGGATACACGGAATACGTGGCGCGGACGGGCCAGGAGGCGCCCGGGCTGCGTCCAGTTGATTAGGCTCGATCAGTACCTAGTCATCATATAGTCAGGGATGGTGAAGCGGTGTACGTAAGGTTTTGACCGGACTCGATTCATCGCGTTCCAGTACATTTCGACCGCGATCGGCTCGACGATCGCTTCCGGTATCCGATACGAGTAGATTGGAAACGACTCCGTGGATTTGTCGGATAGATGATGGGATCTTAGGAACTCCGGCGTTAGATACTCGAAGATTGCCCAGCGGACGTTGTTGAGAAGTTCAGCGATCTGGCTGGAATGGTAGTGAAAGATGTCATCGTGGAACCACGCGAAGAATCGCTCGATAGCGCGATACGCTTGTTGCTCCGTGACGGAGTGACCTGCCTCGCTAAGAAGATTGCGAAGGTGGCCAACGTTTGTGGCTAACCGCGCTAGATTGTGCTTGGCGATATCGCCGCACATCTTGATATACCGATAGCGAGTAACGCGAATATCGGCGACGATATCAATCGTATCGAGATTGACGTCGGTTGCGACAAACTCCTGCTCGAGCCATTTGCCGAACTCTTCAATTGCAAAGCTCAGTGAAGATGCGTTACGGCCCAATTGTGGCTTCGAGCACACTTGCCTCAGGTGAAACAAGAAAGTTAGGTCTGACGGCCGCGCCTGACTCGGTGCTGGAGCTAGGTCGAAAGGGATAGGTTCGCCTTTGAATGCCTTAATCTCGGATAGAAAATCGCCCAGAAGAATTGCGAAAAGTTGGGCGTGCTGCGTCGTCTTAAAAAGCAGATGCGACGGATTAGGATTGTCGGTCTTTTCAAACATGGCCCAATTGACCATGCCGTCAATCATCTCCCACGCGGAGTTCAACACAATCGCTTCGCGCTCGGTGTCGTTCATTCGATCCAACCGCCCGAGTTGTCCCTACAGTTCAATCTCATTCGTCCACTCCGGCGACGAAGTCGGCCAGCGTGTTGAATTTGCGGAGTTGGCGATTGGGAACTTGAAGCCGGCTCGTCAATGGTAACAAGCGCACGCCTTCACGCAAGCCGGATGCCTCTTCCGCTCTCGAATGAGCCGAAATATGGTTCTGTCCGGCGAAGCAGAAGCGATCTAAGGGGACTATCTTGAAATTCGACATTCAGCCGGCGGCGAATCCGGTTTCCGAGGCGGATCGCACGGCGAAACTCAAGGATCCGGGGTTCGGCCGGGTCTTCACCGATCATATGGCCGTCATCCGCTATGCCCAGGCGCAGCAGGGCTGGCACAGCCCGCGCGTCGAGGCGCGCTCGAGCTTCTCCCTCGATCCGGCCGCGGCCGTGCTGCACTACGCGCAGGAGATCTTCGAGGGCCTGAAGGCCTACAAGCGCGACGACGGCGGCGTGAACCTGTTCCGCCCCGACGCCAACGCGCGCCGCTTCAGGAACTCGGCCGAGCGCATGGCGATGGCGCCGCTGCCGGAGGAGCTGTTCATCGAGGCGGTCGAGCAGGTCGTGCGCATCGACCGCGCGTGGATGCCGGGCGGCGAGGGCAGCCTCTATCTCCGCCCCTTCATGATCGCGAACGAGGTGTTCCTCGGCGTGAAGCCGTCGGCCGACTACATCTTCGCCGTCATCGCATCCCCGGTCGGCTCGTACTTCAAGGGCGGGCCGGCGCCGGTGACGATCTGGGTCTCGGAGACCTACACGCGCGCAGCCCCCGGCGGCACCGGCGCGGTCAAGAACGGCGGCAACTATGCCGCCAGCCTCCGCGCCCAGGCCGAAGCCATCGAGAACAAGTGCGACCAGGTGGTGTTCCTGGATGCGGCCGAGCGCAAGTACATCGAAGAGCTCGGCGGCATGAACGTGTTCTTCGTGTTCGACGACGGCTCGCTGCTGACGCCGCCGCTCGGCACGATCCTTCCCGGCGTCACGCGCGACTCCATCATCCAGCTGGCGAAGGATGCCGGCACCAA
>CAZZLX010000503.1:0-3499 GCA_964655235.1 uncultured Rhizobium sp. | reverse complement strand
GGTCGACACGCGCATCGCCAGGACATTCAAGCAGCGCATCGCCAAGCTGAAGTCGCTGTTCCGGACCCTCGACCCGATCGCGCCGAACATGGGACGCGCGCACGAGGCCTTCGGTGTGCTGCGCGCGACCGCCATGCTCAACGGCCAGCGCGAGAACTACACCAAGCGCCGCGACATGCTCGGCCCCAACATGATCGCCAATTACGAGGAGGGGCTCCGCTACTCGGCGGCCGACGTCGCCTGGGCGCAGGCCGAGCAGACGCGGATCTACCGCTCGGTCCAGTCGGTCTATCGGGAATACGACCTGATCCTGTCGCCGACGGTGGCGATCCCGCCGTTCAAGTGGAGCCAGCTCTACATGAACGAGATCAACGGCAAGCGCCTGCCGACCTATTACCAGTGGTTCTCGCTCACCTACATGATCTCGCTGACCGGCAACCCGAGCCTGTCGCTGCCAATGGGCATGGAGCCGAGCGGCACGCCGTTCGGCATGATGATCACCGGCCCGGCGGCCGCCGATCTTTTCACGCTGCACGCGTGCCACGCAATCGAGCGGGCCTGCGCCGACGATCCGGAGCTCCGCCGGCCGCTGCCGGATCTCAAGAAGCTGGCCAAGGCGCCGAAGATCACCGACGAGTACAGAGTGACGACCCCACCGCTGGCGCCGGTGGCATGGAAGGGCATCGGCTGACGGAACGCCCCATCCGGCGAGAAAATCGCACCGACGGCTATGCCACGGCAACCATCCGGGACGGATGAAGTTGATAGATCCGAAGGGAAAGCCGATGGCCGCTCAAGGTTCGTTGAAGCAGCGCCTGTTCGATGCCTTCCGGCGCGCCGTCGCGTGGGGCGAAAGGGTTCCGCGCGGGCTTCGTACCCTGCTCGGGATCCCGCTGATGGTCGGCGGGGTCTTCGGATTCCTGCCCATTCTCGGCTTCTGGATGCTGCCGCTCGGTGCCGCGCTCATTGCGCTCGATGTACCGCCCTGGCGCCGCCGCCTCCTCGACTGGCTCGAACTGCGGTAGCCGCTCAAGCGGAACGAACCGAAGGCACGTCCTCGAACCGCCTCCGGTGCGCTTTGCGTGTGCGGCGCATCCGGACGCTTCGATAAAGCCAGGTGCCGGCAAAAGGCGCGTATGCCATGACCAGGAGTCCTGCGGGCATCAGTCCGCCGCGCACGACATCGTAGTCGGACAGGATCTGATCCCAGCTCAGCCCCATGAGCATTCGGCCGAGACCGATCTCGAAGCCGAGGGTCAGGAGCACCCACGCCATCCCGACCAGCGCCGCCGACGATTTCCGCCTGAGGCGCAGCCATGGCGCCAGTAGGTAGGCGACGAGGATCACCATCAGAGAGCCGATGGCGACGCCGACCTGGCGCGCGACGAGGTCGCCGACCAGCGGCTCGACGAACACCTTCCGGAGAAGGCCGTTGCCGACCTCCAGGACCATGATCGCCAACCAGGCGACCATCATCCTCAAAAGCGTGACTTAGTCGGCGAGCTCGGCGAGATCGTAGCTGCGCTTGATCAGCCAGAAATCGAAGCCGACCGCGAACACGAAAAGCAACGAGCCGAACAGGCCCACGCCCATGTCCACGGACTTGGCGGCCATGGTGAGCCCGAGCAGGCCGAGGAGCGTGACGGCGAAGCCGACGATCCACGCGGTGGGAATGAGGTTCATCGTTCAGTCTCCTTGGATGAAATGCGACGCGGGTCATCGAAGAGGATGCGCGTGGCGGCACCGTCGAGGTCGTCGAACTGGCCGGACCGCATCGACCACAGGAAGCCGAGCAGTCCGAGCAGTCCCAGGCCGAGCGCCACCGGGATCAGGTAGAGCAGTCCGTTCATCGCCGTCCGAGCCTCAGAGCGTTGCCGACCACGAGCAGCGAGGAGCTCGACATCGCTATCGCCGCGACCAGCGGCGTGACGAAGCCGATCACCGCCAGCGGCACAGCCAGCAGGTTGTAGAGAAGCGCCAGGCCGAGGTTCTGCCGGACCATCCGGTCGGCGCCCCGCGCCACGTCGAGGATTTCTGCGACCGGCTGCAGCCGGTCGCCCTGGAAGACCGCATCAGACGCCGTGCGGCTGACGTCCGCGGCCGTGGACGGCGCGATCGACGCCGACGCTTCGGCCAGGGCCGGCGCATCGTTGAGCCCGTCGCCGACCATCACCGTCGGGGCTTGCTTCTGCAGCGAACCGATCATCCGAGCCTTGTCGGCCGGACCGACCTCGGCATGCCATTCGCCGATGCCGACTGCCGTTGCGACCCGCTCGACGGCTTCGCCCCGGTCGCCCGAGATCAGCGCCAGGCGATAGCCGGCGCGGGCGAGCCGGCGGACGGTTTCCTTCGCGTCCGAACGGAGCGGATCATCGAACCGGAAATGGACGGGCGCCCGTCCCGGCCGCGCGAGCCAGAGCTCCGGGCCGCTCCACGCGACACCGTCGCGATCGACGCCGACGAAGCGTGCGCTTCCCAGTCGGATCCCGCCGCACGAAAGTCCCTCACCCGGATGCTCGACCACGTCCGCGACGACGCGGGCCGCCGGACAGGCACGCACCAGCGCGCGGCTGAGCGGATGACGGCTCGCCTGAGCCAAGCCCGCAGCCACCGCGAGCGCGTCCGCGTCGACGGTGTCGACGAGTTCCGGCCGACCGACGGTCAGCGTGCCGGTCTTATCGAAGACGACGACGCGTGCCTTCGCCAGGCGCTCCAGCGCGGTCGGCGACTTGAGAAGGATTCCCTGCCGGAAGAGCCGGCCGGAGGCGACGACCTGGACGGTCGGTACGGCCAGGGCCAGCGCGCAGGGGCATGTGATGATGAGGACCGCGACCGCGGCCGACAGCGCCGGATGCCATTCGGCACCCGCAATGAAGATCCAGCCGAGGAAGGTCGCCAGCGCGGCGAGATGGACGATCGGCGCGTAGCTGCGGGCGACCCGGTCGGCGAGCGCGACGAAGCGCGAGCGGCAGGATTCGGCGGCCGCCAGAAGACGCCCGATCTCGGCCAGCAGCGTCGCCTCGCCGGTCCGCTCGGCGGCGATGCGCAGACCGCGGGTGAGGTTGACCATCCCCGCATGCACGATGTCGCCCGCGACCGCGTGCTTGGGCAAGCTCTCGCCGGTGACCAGCGCGGTGTCGAGGTCCGACGCGCCTTCGAGAATGCGTCCGTCAACCGGGATACGCTCGCCGGCGGCGACCAGCACGGTCGTTCCGGGCTGGACCTCCGACGGCCGCACGATCCGCGTCGACCCATCGGCGTCGAGCACCGTGGCGGAGCGCGCGGTCAGCGCCGCGACATGGGCGACCGCCGACCGCGCACGGCCGCGCGCGTGACGATCCAAGTAGCGGCCGATCAGCAGGAAGAACAGCAGGGTAATCGCCGAGTCGAAATACGCATGCGTCTCGGAGCGCCAAGTGTCGAACAGGCTCATCAGCCACACGAACACCCAGGCGAACAGCGCCAGCCACTTGACCTTAACCGGCAGGATGAAAAAAAT
>CAZZLX010000502.1:0-3502 GCA_964655235.1 uncultured Rhizobium sp. | reverse complement strand
GTGCCCTTGTTCCAGGAACAGGCCATGCGGATCGCCATTGTCGGCGCAGGCTTCACGCATGCGGAAGCCGACAGGCTTCGCCGCGCCATGGCGACCTTCAAGAGCAACGGCAGGATTGGCGAGTTCGAGGAGCCTTTCATCAACGGCATGATCGGGAACGGTTATGACCGGGATTTCGCCGAACGTTGCTTCAGCCAGATGGAAGGCTTCAGCAACTACGGCTTCCCCGAAAGCCATGCCGCTTCCTTCGCGATCCTGGTCTACGCCTCTGCCTGGCTGAAGCGCTGGCATCCCGAGGTGTTCGCCGGCGCCCTGCTGAACGCGCAGCCGATGGGCTTCTACCAGCCGGCGCAGATCGTCGGGGATGCGATCCAGAACGGAGCCGAGGTGAGACCGGTCGACGTGAACGCCAGCGACTGGGACTGCACGCTGGAGCCCAAGGCGGACGGCGGCATGGCGCTTCGCCTCGGCCTTCGCCAGATCGACGGCCTCGCGAAGGAGGACATCAAGAAGCTGCTGGTCGAGAAACGGGGCGATGGTTTCCGCAGCGTCCGCGATCTCTGGCTTCGCTCCGGCCTCAAGGTCGCGAGCCTGGAGAAGCTGGCGGCGGCGGATGCGTTCCGGTCATTGGGATTGCAGCGGCGCGAGGCGCTGTGGGCGGTGAAGGGATTGGGGGAGGCGCCGCTGCCGCTGTTCGCGGCGGCCGAGATCCGTTCTCCGTTGCAGGCGGAGCCGAAGATCGAGCTGCCGGCGCTCGGGCTCGGTGCCGAGGTCGCCCAGGACTACTTCACCACCAAGCTTTCCTTGAAGAAGCATCCGCTGGCGCTGATCCGGAAGCGCCTGGACGCAGCCGCCTGGAGCCAGGCCTCGTTCCTCGACGACGCGATGCCCGGTCAGCTTGTTCGTGTCGCCGGCCTCGTGCTGGTGCGTCAGCATCCGGAAAGCGCCAATGGCATCGTGTTCGTGACGCTGGAGGACGAGAGTGGCATCGCCAACCTCGTGCTCTATCCGGACATCTACGAGGCGAACCGGCTCGCCGTGCTGGGCGCCCGGCTGCTCGCCTGCGAGGGCACGATCGACCGCAAGGAGATCGTCGTCCATGTGAAGGCTCGCCGCCTCTTCGACTTGAGCGGCTGGCTCGGCGATCTAGTCGCCGACGATGGCGCACCGCCGCCCCGCAGCCCCTACAACCGCACCTTCACCCATCCGCGCGAGACCCGGCGTGGCCGGCGCGAGAAGACCCAGATCGAAGTGAAGAGCCGCGATTTCCAGTAGGCGCCTAGAAGACCGCGAGATCGAAGGCGCGCTCAGCAAACCAGATGACGGCGATGAACCCGGCTACGGCCGATCCCAGCGGCAGCAGCGCCCGGCGGATCATGCCGCCACGGCTCAGGAGATAGCCCAGCGGCAGGACGACGCAAGCGACGCCGAGCTGGGCCGCCTCCAGGCCGAGATTGAAGGCAAGCAAGGACAACGCAAGCTCGATCTGCGGCAAGTCAAGCGACCCCAGTGCGCTGGCGAAGCCGAGGCCATGCACGAGGCCGAAACCGAAAGCGACTAGCCAGCGGCGACGGCCGAGGACAGGCACGACATTGTCGATCGCGGTTGAGGCTATGGACAAGGCGATCACGCTTTCAACCAGCCGGGACGGCACCTCGACGATACCGAGAGCCGCCAGCCAGAGGGTGAGGCCATGCGCCAGCGTGAATGCCGTCAGCACCTTCGTCGCCTCGATCAGTCGGCGCTTGGCGGCGCGGTCGGTCATCAGCATCAGCGGCAGCAGAAGCACGCCGAGGAACAGCAGGTGGTCGATGCCCTCCAGCATGTGGCGAATGCCGGAGACGAAGAACGATGTGATCCCGACCGTGCCGGGACGACCGAGGTCGACCGACAATGACCTCTGGTTCTCGGCGAGAATCGCGCTCCAGCTACGCTCGCCGGTCTTCAAGCTCACCAGCGCACGAGGTGCGACGGCGTGTTCCTTGGCGAAGAGATCGAAGCTGATCTCCAGACGAGCCGGGGAGCGGCCGCAGGTCATACCGTAGCGAAGCGAGACGAATGATCCGCCCTCGCGCTCGCTGAAGACCTGGGAAGTGGCGTCTTCCGCGAGACATGGCGACCCGTCGCCGTCGATCCTGAGATGCGGTCGGACATAGGCCGCGATAGCGGCACGTCCCGCCGCATGCTCCTCGGCCGTGATCCGGTCGTCGCGATTGCGGTCGAGGTCGAGCATGGCGTCGAGATCGCGAAGCGAAATCTCCCAGCGGAGCCCGAGATGCGTGCCTTCGATGACGATCGTTATCCTGCTGTCGTCGAGCGGATGGCCGAGCGCCGGTACGGCGAGGAGCAGCAGCAGGCCCAAAAGAAAACGGCCCGTCCGGATGGTCCAGGCGGGCCGTTTCATGTCGCTGGCGGAGCGAAGGCTAGGTGCCGGGCTGCGGCTCCGGCGCGATGCCGCCGCCAGCCGAGTCAGTGCCAGGGCCCGTGTTCGGCACCGAGGCGCGGCGGCCCTTCGTATGATCGTCGTCCGCCTTTTCGCGGTTGACCGGCTCGCCGTTGCAGATCGCGCGGACCTCGTCTCCCGAGAGAGTCTCGAACTCGAGCAGGCCCTTGGCCAGGCGATGCAGCTGGTCGGCATGCTTGGTCAGCAGGTCGCGTGCGTGCCCGTAGGAGCGATCGACGATCAGGCGGATCTCCTCGTCGATCAGCTTGGCCGTCGCATCGGAGATGTCCTTCCGCTGCGTGACCGAATGGCCGAGGAACACTTCCTGCTCGGGCGCGCCGTAGGCGAGGAATCCGAGCTTCTCGCTCATGCCCCATTCGGTGACCATCCGGCGGGCCATGTCCGTCACCATCTTGATGTCGGAGGAGGCGCCGGTGGTGATCTTCTCCTCGCCGAAGATCATCTCCTCGGCGAGACGCCCGCCGGCGGCGACCGAAAGGTCGGCCATCAGCTTCTCTTTCGAGTGAGAGATGCGGTCGGTCTCCGGCAGGCGCATGACCATGCCGAGCGCCCGGCCGCGCGGGATGATCGTCGCCTTGTGGATCGGGTCGGAAGCGGGGGAATGCAGGGCCACGACCGCGTGACCGGCCTCGTGATAGGCGGTCAGCTTCTTCTCTTCCTCGGTCATGACCATGGAGCGACGTTCCGCGCCCATCATGACCTTGTCCTTGGCGGCCTCGAACTCGCTCATCGAGACGACGCGCTTGCCACGGCGGGCGGCCATCAGCGCCGCCTCGTTCACGAGATTGGCGAGATCGGCACCGGAAAAGCCGGGCGTGCCGCGCGCGATGACGCGCGCTTCGACGTCCGGCGCCAGCGGCACCTTCCGCATGTGCACCTTGAGGATCTGCTCGCGGCCCGAGATGTCCGGGTTCGGCACGACGATCTGGCGATCGAAACGGCCCGGACGCAGCAGAGCGGGGTCGAGCACATCGGGGCGGTTGGTCGCGGCGATGAGGATCACGCCGTCGTTCGCCTCGAAGCCGTCCATCTAGACCA
>CAZZLX010000501.1:0-3509 GCA_964655235.1 uncultured Rhizobium sp. | reverse complement strand
GCGGATACTGGTGCGACCATTGGCCGATCCAGGCGATGCGCGGGCATTTGAGATGCTCCATCAGCCTGGGGATCGCGTTCGAGTAGCCGTCGTTCCAGCCGCCGACCGCGAACACCGCGCACTTTATGTCGTCGTAGTTCTCGCAGACCGAGCCGTGCTTCCAGAACGCGTCGCGGCGCTGGTGACTGAGCCATGTCTCGATCCAGAGGCCGCTGCCCTTGAGGCGCTCCAGCCACATCTCGTGCCAGCGGTTGCCGGCGATCTCCGGGTCCGGCGGCCGCGAATTGTGGGAGAACATGTTCGCCGCCCACTTCATGTTGTCGTTGAGCAGGCAGCCGCCCATGTAGTGGATGTCGTCGGCGTAGCGGTCGTCGGTCGAGCACGAGGTGATGATCGCCTTCAAGGCCGGCGGCCGGCGCGCGGCGACCTGGAGCGAATTGAACCCGCCCCAGGAGTTGCCCATCATGCCGACGGTGCCGCTGCACCAGGGCTGCTTCGACAGCCAGTCGATCACCTCGATCGCGTCGTCGTGCTCGAGCTTCAGGTATTCGTCGGTCAGGACGCCGTCGGAATCGCCCGACCCGCGCATGTCGACCCGCACCGCCGCGTAGCCGTGGCCGGCGAAATAGGGGTGCAGCTTGGAATCGCGGATCGAGGTCGCGTCCCGCTTGCGGTAGGGGATGTATTCCAGCACCGCCGGCACCGGGTTCTTCTCGGCATCGGCCGGTATCCACATCCGCGCGGCGAGGCGGGTCCCGTCCTTCAGGGGGATCCAGAGGTTCAGGATCTCCTTGATCTTGTGCGGGAAGGTCTCGACGATGGTCACGTCGTCAGGCATGGCGCTCATCCCCTCGGCTGCCGATGGGGAAAGCTTGCCACCCCGTGGACGGCCCCTACAATTGCCCGCTCTCCCAGACGGAATGGATCGATCGCTCGTATGGACAGGACGCTTCTCAACGCCCGCGCGCATCTCGTGCTCGACGACGCGACGATCCCGGAACTGCCGAACCACTACCGCGGCAAGGTCCGCGACAACTACGACCTGCCGGGCGGCCGCCGCATTCTCATCTCGAGCGACCGGATCTCGGCCTTCGACATCAACCTGGCGTCGATCCCGTTCAAGGGCCAGGTGCTGACCCAGACCGCGCGCTACTGGTTCGAGGCGACCGCCGACATCTGCCCGAACCACGTGCTCGACTACCCGGACCCGAACGTCGTCGTCGGCCGCACGCTCAAGATCCTGCCGGTCGAGATCGTGGTCCGCGACTACCTCGCCGGCACCACCGGCACCTCGATCCTGACCCTCTACAAGAAGGGCCAGCGCGAGATGTACGGGATCGGGCTGCCCGACGGCCTCCGCGACAACCAGAAGCTCCCGGCCACCATCATCACGCCGACGACCAAGGCGATGGACGGCGGCCACGACGAGCCGCTGACCTCGCAGGCGATCCTCGACCGCGGCCTGCTCTCGGCTGGGCAGTGGCGCGTGCTGTCGGACTACGCCCATGCGCTGTTCGCCCGCGGGCGCGAGCTCGCGGCGAAGCGCGGCCTCATCCTGGTCGACACCAAGTACGAGTTCGGCACCGACGAGCAGGGCCGTATCGTGCTCGCCGACGAGATCCACACGCCGGATTCCAGCCGCTACTGGCAGATGGCGAGCTACGGCGAGCGCTTCGAGAAGGGCGAGAAGCCGGAGAGCTTCGACAAGGACTTCGTACGCAACTGGGTGGTCGCGCGCTGCGATCCCTACAAGGACAAGGTGCCGGAGATCCCGAAGGACGTGATCCTCAAGACCTCCGAGGTCTACATCCAGGCTTACGAGACGATCACCGGCAAGACCTTCGAGTTCCCGGCCGACGAGCCGGTCCTTCAGCGGATCCGGCGGAACCTCGCGAAATACATGAAGGGCTGAGCGCTCACGCGGGCGTCGACGCGCCGGAGGCGATCTCGTCGGCGAAGCGATGGTTGACGTCGCGGTGCCCGGCCTCGTCGAGGCGGACCTGGATCACCACGTCGCGCAGACGCGCCGACGGGTCCAGCTTCCAGTACGCGATCGCATAGGGCGGCGCCGGCACGTTCTCGATCCTGCCGTCGTCGATGTCGCGCAGGAAGGCCGTGTAGCTGACCACGGCCTCCTCCTCCAGGTAGCCGACCACGCGATGGGCGACGCGCGGCCAGAAGAGGTAGATGAGGAAGTAGAAGTTGTAGAATCCGCCTTGGACCAGGAGCACCAGCATGCGCTCGAGCCAGTTCGGCTTCGCGATGTGGATGAAGGTCATCAGGTGCGCGCGCTCGTTCTCGGCCTCGTCGAGCAGCGTGTGAATCCAGCCCCGGTCGTCCTGGAAGCGCCTGAGGCAGCGGAGGTGGACCAGCGCGCCGCCGACCATGCCCGGGACGGCCGCCACCGTCTCCAGCACCACCGCGCGATGACCGTAGCGATGCGCGAAGAAGGCATCGGCGAAGACGCGCATGAACTTGACCAGGGCGAGCGCGAACCGGTCGGCGAGATCGCGCGGCTCGGCGTGGGTGACCGCGAGGGTGCGCTCATGCTTGGTCTCGTCCGTCATGAGTGACCTCCGTCTCCCGCCTGGCGGCGCCGGAACGACGGGTCCCGGCGCAAGAGAGCGTATCCGCGCAGGACGCAGCATGCGATGAAGGATTCCATGCTCTATCCCGAAATCGAGCCCTACGACCACGGCTTCCTCGAGGTCGGCGACGGGCACCGCGTCTATTACGAGCAATGCGGCAACCCGGCCGGCAAGCCGGCGCTGGTGCTGCATGGCGGGCCGGGCTCGGGCTGCTCGGTGGGATCGCGGCGGCCGTTCGATCCTGCCCAATATCGCGTCGTGCTGATGGACCAGCGCGGATCCGGCCGCAGCACGCCGCATGCCGGCGACGACGCGGCCGCGCTCGTCGCCAACACAACACACCACCTGCTCGCCGACATCGAGCGGCTGCGCCTGCGTCTCGGCATCGAACGCTGGCTGATCTTCGGCGGTTCCTGGGGAACGACGCTGGGCCTGGCCTATGCCGAGCGCCATCCGGATCGCGTCAGCGAGATGGTGCTGGCCTCGATCGCCACGACCACGCGCGGAGAAGTCGAGTGGATCACGCGCGGCGTCGGCGCCTTCTTCCCCGAAGCCTTCGACCGCTTCCGCTCCGGCGTGCCCGAGGCCGAGCGCGACGGGCCGATGGTCGAGGCCTATCACCGGCTCCTCATGTCGCCCGATCGGGCCGTCGCCGCCAAGGCGGCGGCCGACTGGTGCGACTGGGAGATGGCGATCGTCGCGGTGACCGCTGGCCACAAGCCGAGCCCGCGTTACGCCGATCCGCGCTTCCGCCTCTGCTTCGCGCGCATGGTGACGCACTACTGGCGGCACGCCGCCTGGATCGAGGATGGCGCGCTGATGCGCGACGCCAGGAAGCTTGCTGGCATCCCGGGCATCCTGATCCACGGCCGCCTCGATCTCGGCGGCCCGGCCAAGGTCGCCTGAGACCTGCACAAGGCT
>CAZZLX010000500.1:0-3518 GCA_964655235.1 uncultured Rhizobium sp. | reverse complement strand
CAGTTGGTCAACGTCGCTTCCGCCGGCATCCTGAAACCGAAGCAGGGCGCGACGACCGCCTTCGCGCCGCTGATCACCGCTAGCCCCGGCTCGATGTCGGTCGAGACCGACAAGATCAAGTTCGCGCCGGATCCGACCTCGCTGCTCCGCGACTACAAGGCCGAGAGCGAGATCCTGACCATGGCGGCCCGCATCACCGGGCCGGTCAAGACCGCGTTCCCCGACGGTCCGCCCAAGGTCGAAGGACGTCCGCCGCAGCCCGACCAGCAGCCGCACGTGGCCGAGAGCGCCGGCCCGATCAGCGTCATCGTCGTCGCCGACACCGACATGCTGGACGACCGCTTCTGGGTCTCGGGCCAGGAGTTCTTCGGCCAGCGCGTGGTGCAGCCCAACGCCAACAACGGCGACTTCGTCGTCAATGCGCTGGAGAACCTGGCGGGCGGCTCCGAGCTGATGAGCCTTCGCAGCCGCGGCGTCTCCTCGCGTCCGTTCGAGCTGGTGCAGGACATCCAGCGCGAGGCCGAGCGCAAGTTCCGCTCCAAGGAGCGCGAGCTCCAGGAGAAGCTGCGCGAGACCGAGAAGAAGCTCTCCGACCTGCAGACCAAGGAGCAGGCGGGCGGCGCCACGATCCTTTCCGCCGACCAGCAGAAGGCGATCGAGGACGCGCGGAAGGAGATTCTGTCGCTCCGCCGCGAGCTGCGCCTGGTCCAGAACGACCTGCGCAAGGACATCGACCAGCTCGAGACCACGCTCCGCGTGACCAACATCGGCCTGATCCCGGTGGTGGTGGCGGTGATAGCGATCGTGCTGGGCCTGATCCGCATCACGCGCCGCCGCCGGCGCGCGACCGCCTTGAGCTGAGGAGCCTGCTATGAAGCCTCGGGCGTTCTACATCCTGCTCGGCGCCACGGTGATCGTCACCTCCGCCGCGGCTCTCACCGCCTGGCAGCGCGCCGCCGCCACGCTCGGTACGGTCGCGGCCGAGACGGTGGTTCCCGGCCTGATCAACCGCGTCAACGACGTGGCGACGATCGAGGTCGTGAAGGGCAAGGACCAGATCAAGGTGCAGCGCACCGCCGACGGCTGGGTGATGCCCGACCGCGGCGGTTATCCGGTCAAGTTCGAGACGGTGAAGCAGAACATCGTCACGATGGCCGAGCTGAAGACGGTCGAGCCGAAGACGGCGAAGGCCGATCTCTACAGCCGCATCGAGGTCGAGGATCCGGCCGGCGCTGACACCAAGTCGGCACAGATGACCTTCAAGGACCAGGACGGCAAGACCATCGCCTCGATGGTGATCGGCCGCAAGCGCTACGCGCCGATCGGCGGCAAGGACATGGTCTATGTCAGGAAGCCCGGTGAGAGCCGCGCCTGGCTGGCCGAGGGCACCTTCGAGCTCCGCACGCCGGCGCCGGAATGGCTTGTTAAGGAAATCTCGGGCATCAAGGACGAGCGCTGGAAGACGCTGACCTTCACCCAGCCTGACGGCGCCAAGACGGTGATGTTCCGCAAGGACGATCCCAACGCGCCGAAGCCCGAGTCCAAGGACGGGCCGCCCGAGATCTGGGAAGTCGAGGGGCGTCCGACCGAGCGCGCGCTGAAGCCGCCGGCGACCGTCACCTCGACCGCGTCCGCCTACAACTTCCTGAACCTCGACGATGTCCGCCCGTCCAAGGAGGTCGAGGATGGCACGCCGAAGGCGACGTCCGAGTTCGTCGCCTTCGACGGCCTGATCATGCGCTCCAAGATGGTCGAGAAGGACGGGGCGAACTGGACCATGTTCGAGGCCTCGACGACCGCGGAGGCGATCCAGGCGATCAAGCTCGAGGCGGCGGAGCTCAACAAGAAGCTCGCCGGCTGGGCCTACAAGCTGCCGGAGTACAAGCAGAACTTCCTGTCCCGGAAGTTCGACGACCTGGTCGAACCGCTGCGCACGCCCGAGAAGAAGGACGACGAGACCAAGACCGAGTCCAAGGGCGGCTGACCCGCCCGGCGGTTGCTTCATGAAAGGGGCGCAGCCTAGGCTGCGCCCCTTCGCGTTTGACGGAGGACGCATGGCTGGAACGCCCACCTTCGCCGTCTCCGGCGGGTTCCTCGGAACGACGCGGCGCGAGCGCGACGCGCCGACGGTGATCGCCGGCATCCCGGTCGACATCGCCACGACGAACCGGCCGGGCGCTCGTTTCGGGCCGGAGGCGATCCGGCGCGCGAGCCGCATGCTGGTCGACGGCGATCACCCGACGCTCCGCGTCGACATGACCGTCGGCCTTTCGGACATCGGGAATTTCGAGATCGCGCTGGGAGACGTGCCCGAGACCCTGGCGCTGATCGAGGCCCAGGCGGCGAAGATCGGGCATCTGGTGGCGCTCGGCGGTGATCATTCGATCGCGCTGCCGCTGCTACGCGCGCTGGCGAAGCGGATCGGCCCGGTCGGGCTGGTCCATTTCGACGCTCACGTCGACACCTGGCCCGACAGCTTCGGGCTGAAATACGGCCACGGATCGTGCTTCTTCCACGCGATCGAGGAAGGGCTCGTCGACCCCAGGCGCATGATCCAGATCGGCATCCGATCGCCCGTGCAGAAAGACGTGCTCGCCTGGACGATCGACCGCGGCGTCACCATCGTCTCGGCTCAGGATGTTCACCAGCGCGGCGTCGCCGAGGTCGCGGCGCAAATCCGCGCCGTGACCGGTGCGGCACCGGCGTACCTCACCTTCGACATCGACGCGCTCGATCCTGCCTTTGCGCCCGGCACCGGCACCCCGGAGATCGGCGGCCTCGCAACGTGGCAGGCGCAGGCGCTGCTGCGCGAGCTGAAGGGCGTGAGCTTCGCCGGGATGGACATGGTCGAGGTGGCGCCCGCCTACGATCATGCCGAGATCACCTCGCTCGCTGCCGCGACGATGGTCTACGAGTACCTCGCTCTGCGCCCGCGCATGGCGTGACGCTTTCGAGAATTTTTTCGGCGCGGGGCCATACAGGTCTTGCATCGCGCGCGAAATGCCTTAAATCCCCCCGCCCGACGCAGATCGCACGTGCCCTGGGCCTCGAGGGTCAAGCAACGACGCAAGCGTCCTTTTCGGAGAGCCGGTCTAGTGGACCGGTGCCTTGAAGGAAGTGTGCCATGGGTGCGTCCCTTCTTCGCGTTGCGGTGTCTCCTCTTCGCCGTGATGTCGCGCCGCGCGACCTCGCGCCGGCTTTGCCGTCGGTCAACGCCGCCGTCGCGGCGATGCGCCCCGAGGAGCCGCTGCATTGCCTGCGCCCGCAGGCGATCACCGCCGCGGTACGTTCGTTCGTCGAGGCATTCTCTGGCCGCACGCTCTACGCGGTGAAGTGCAACCCCGACCCGCGTGTGCTGTCGGCGCGGTGGCGCGGCGGCGTGCGTGCCTTCGACTGCGCCTCGCCGGCCGAGATCGCGGTCGTGCGCCAGGTGCTGCCGGAGGCGAGCATCCACTATATGCACCCGGTCAAGGCGCGCTCTGCGATCCGCATGGCGTTCGCCGAGGGCGTCCGCGACT
>CAZZLX010000499.1:0-3520 GCA_964655235.1 uncultured Rhizobium sp. | reverse complement strand
TCTTCTCGTCCTGCCAAACGGGGAGCTGCTGCACCCAGCGGATGCGCCCGTCCGCGCGCGAGATGCAGGCGATTTCGTTCTGCACCGTCAGCACGAAGACGAAGTCGCCCGCGACCCACGGCATGTCGGTGCCGCCGAGATCGACATCCCACACCCGCGCGCCGGTACGCAGATCGATGCCGACCGTGCGGCCGGAATTGCCGGTCGCGACCACGAGGCCGCGGTCGATGACCGGGTTGCCGCGGATGTCCGAGAGGCCGGCGACCTGGTCCGAGCGCCGGACCTGCACCAGCGCGTCCTGCCAGATGATGCGACCGTTCTCGAGCCGCAACGCGAAGAGCTCGCCCGACGAATAGGCGACGACGACCGCGCCGCCTTCGACCGCCGGGCTGGGCCCGCCGAGAAGACCCGCGACCTCGGGAATGCCGGCATGAACCCATTGGCGGCTGCCATCGCTGGCATCGAGAACGGTGCACTGATTATCGACGGTGGCGACGACGACGCGACCCGGAATGGCTGTTGGCGCCGAGCGGACCGGCCCCGGCATCGAGGTGCGCCACAGCTGCTTGCCGTTCGAGGCGTCGAAGGCCAGGACCTGAGCGAAGCCGGTGCCGGCGTAGAGCCTGCCCTCGGCATAGGCGAGGCCGCCGCAATGCGCCGGATCGCCGCTTTCGTCTTCCGGACGTGCCGACGCCTGCCACAGACGGGCGCCCGTCCTCGCATCGAACGCGCCGATACGGGCATCCGCGTCGATGACGAAGGCCTTGCCGTCGGCGATCACCGGCTGGGCCAGCAGCCGGATCGAGCTCGAGCTCCCCGCACCGGCACGGACGCGCCAGCCGAGCTTCAGCTCTTCGGCCCCGTCGAGATGCTGCATCGCATGGCCGGGCGTGCCACCCGAAACCGGCCACGCTTCGTTGGCGAAGGGACGCGGCAGCCGAACCGGAACGTCGGCAAGATTGGGATCGGGCTCGAGCTTCTGATCGAGCACGAGGACGGAAAGCCGCGTTCCGGGAAGCGGCGGCGGCGGCGTGGCGCCGAACCAGTCGTCGGCGATGCCGCAGCCGCTGAGCGCCGAAGCGCCGAGCACGGTCAGGAAACGACGGCGGTCGAGGCTCATCGATGCGTCAGTCGGCCAGGGCCGCAGCCATCTCGGCCGCCCGTCCGCGGATCGCCGCCGACGCCGTGGCGTCGTCGGCCAGCCGGCGGAAGATGTCGCGTGCCCGCGACTTGTCACCCTGGTTGAGCGCGATCGCGGCGGTCAGTTCCAGCGCCGGATGACGCCAGGGGTTGGTGTCCTGGGTGAGCGGCGCCAGCTTGAGCGCGGCCGCAGGCGCTTCCGGGCCGTCGGCGCGATGCTGGGAGGCGAGCAGGACCGCGAGATCGCGGAAAATCGGATCGACGGAACTGTCCGCCGCGACCTGGTCATACACCTCGATCGCCTTGGCAGTCTCGTTGGCGCGGATCAGCGCCGCCGCCTGGTGCAGGCGCGCCAGCGTGCCGACGCCGCCGCTCGCGCTCTTGGCGAGCGAGGCGAGCGCGTCGGGACCCAGCTTCTGGTCGGTCGTCGACAGCTCGACCGCCTCGATCAGCTTGCGCGTGTCCTCGGCCCGGCGGCTCTTCTGCCAGTCGCGATAGGCGACCGTGCCGGCAATGGCGAGAACCAGGGCGACCGCGGCGGCGACGGCGAACTTCCCGTACTTGTCCCACAGCCGCTTGTAATGTTCGCGGCGCAGATCCTCATCGACTTCCTGGATAAAATCCGTCACCCGCAGGTTCCTTAAGGGCCGTCTCAAAAAGGGCCGCTAACATACCGGCGCGACGGGCCTGGAGCAAACGCCTCAAGAGCGCCGGGCATCCGGCAGGAAGCGGAAGGCGACCGCGATCCGATTCCAGCCGTTGATCGACACGACGGCGGCGGTCAGATAGGCCAGCTCCTTATCGGAAAAGGCATTTTTCACATCGGCATAGACCTCGTCGGTGACGTGGCCGTCGGCGATGTCGGTCAGGGCGTCGGTCCACGCCAGCGCCGCCCGCTCCCGCTCCGTGAAGGCCGGCGACTCGTGCGAAGCCGCGAGCACGTGCAGGCGCTCCTCAGTCTCCCCCAGTGCCCGGGCCTCGCGGGTGTGCATGTCCAGGCAGAAGGCGCAGCCGTTGATCTGGGACGCGCGGACCTTGACCAACTCGATCAGCGATTTCTCGATGCCGCCCGCGTCGATCGCGATCTGGTTCAAAGGCCCCAGATGCGCCCGCACCTCGGGCGCCAGCTTGTGGAATTCGGCACGGCTCATCCGGGATTTCATCTGGCGATCCTTCGTAGTGAGGGAAGTCCCAAGATGGTACCTCGGGTCAGGTCCTCGCCACCTCTTTCCTCCTCTTTACGGCCGCGCCGAATTGGGGAAGACTTCCAGCCATGGTGGCTTTCCTTTTGCGGCGCCTTGCCGCGAGTGCCGCAGCGTAATGACCGAGCTGGTCCGCCTCGCCGACCGCAAACGGCCGCGCCAGGTGTATTTCAGCCGCCCCGAACTCATGCAGCTTCTCGCCCTCTACAGCCGCCAGGTCGCGGCCGGCGAAGGCGGCGAGCCCGGCGCTTGCGAGGCCGGCAGCCAGGAACCACAGCCCGGCGAGTGGCGCGACTACGCGATCGACCACAAGGCCGGCATGGCGATCTTCTCGGTCTTCCGCCACAGCTTCGACCGGCCGCTGTTCTCGATCGCCAAATCGTCGGACAACCAGCGTCCTGCCGGATACGCGGTCTTCGCCGGGCCGCGACGGCTCAAGTCCGGCGGCTCGCTGCTCGACGTACTGGCGGTGCTCGAAGGGCGCCCGAAGCTGGTGGGCGCCTAGGCCCTCCTAACGAAAAACCCCGCCGACCGAAGCCGGCGGGGCCGATCCGAATTCAGACGCCGATCAGTTCTTCTCGACGTTCCACCAGACGGCCATGCCGCCCTTGAGCCAGCCGGTGATGTTCTTCCGGTGGATGGTCGGCTGATCGTATTGACCGACCGGGATGTAGGGGATGTTCTCGGTCCAGAGGCGCTTGTGCAGATCCTCGGCGATCTGCTTCTGCTTCGCCGGATCGGTCTCGCGGATGAAGGCCTGACGCATCTTCTCGGCCTCGGCATCGCAGGGCCAGCCGAACCACGCCGCATCGCAGGTAGTCGCCGTCGAGTTGTTGACGAACGGAAGCGCCTGCGAGGCGCCGCCAGCCGTGGTGTGGAAAATGTTCCAACCACCCTGGTCGGGCGGGTCCTTCTTGCTGCGGCGGGCGATGACGTTACCCCATTCCATGATCTGCAGATCGACGTTCATGCCGATCTTCTTCAGGTTCTCGGCCGTGACCAGCGTCAGCGCCTTGAGGAAGCCGATGTCGGAAGCGCCGATCAGGGTGATCTTCTCGCCCTTGTAGCCGGCTTCGGCGAGCAGCTGCTTCGCCTTCTCGATGTTCTGCTTCTGGAACGGCTCGGAGCCGGCGGTGGTGCCGAACGGCGTGCCGCAGATCCACAGCGAGAAGCAGGGC
>CAZZLX010000498.1:0-3533 GCA_964655235.1 uncultured Rhizobium sp. | reverse complement strand
CCATGTCGCGCTCGAAGATCAGCGAGAAGGTGGCGCGGTTGGAGACGTTGAAGAAGCAGAGCGCGCTGATCGACATGTGGAGGTCGACCGGGTCGATCCCCTTGCGGAACACGCCGGCGGCAACGCCTCTCTGATAGAGACCTTTGATTTTGTCGATGACGGTGGCGTTGACGTCGTGGATTGCGCGCGACTTCTTCAGGTGCTCGCCGTGGTGGATGTTTTCGACCATCACGAGGCGGATGAAGTCCTGATTTTCGTTCTGGTAGTCGAAGGTGAATCCGACCAGCGCTTTCAGCGCTTCCTCGGGCTCCAGGTGCTCGAGGTCGAGCGTGTTCTCGATCGAGCGTATCCGCCTGTATGCCTCTTCCAGGACCGCGAGGTACAGGCCCTCCTTGTCATGGAAATAGTAGTAGATCATCCGCTTGGACGTGTTGGTGCGCGCCGCGATCTCGTCGATGCGTCCGCCCGAATAGCCCTTGCCCGCGAACTCCTCCGTCGCGACATCGAGGATGTTGCGCCTGGTCCGCTCCGCATCCGGCGTGCGGGTCGTGCTCGAACGGTCGGCGACGTCGCGGTCCTGACGCATCGCGGGTGGTCGGTATCCCCTGGATTCGGCGCCGCCACTATCCCCTAGGGATGGTCGGGCTGCGAGCGGTTCTTGACTGAACTAACTAGTTCGTACATTGCTACGGACAAGAACACAACGCCGCGCCGGTTCACGGACGCGGGCGACGGGGAAGGAACGGCATGAGGCCGAAGATGCTGACCGAGCGGGCGCCGTCGGCGCCGGCGGAGGTTCCCGGACGGGATGCCCCGCCGCGGTCGGTGCTCGTCGGCCTGATCGGCGCCGGCATCCAGGCCTCCAAGTCTCCGGCCATGCACGAGCGCGAGGCCGAGGCCCAGGGACTTCGCTGCATCTATCGGCTGATCGACCTCGTGCCGCTCGGGCTCGGCGCCGAAGCGGCGGGCGAACTCCTGACCTCGGCGCAGCGCATGGGATTCGCCGGCGTCAACGTCACCCATCCCTGCAAGCAGGCGATCGTCGACGAGCTCGACGCGCTCTCGCCCGAAGCCGAGGCGATCGGCGCGGTGAATACTGTCGTCTTCGAAGGACCAAGGCGGGTCGGCTACAATACCGATGCCTATGGCTTCGGGGAAAGCCTGCGGCGGTTCCTGCCCGATGCTCGTCTCGACCGCGTCGTCCAGATCGGCGCCGGCGGGGCGGGCGCGGCGGTCGCGCATGCCGCGTTGTCGCGCGGTGTCGGCGCGCTGACCCTGGTCGACCTCGATGCCGGCCGGGCGCAGGCGCTCGCGGCGAGGCTCCGGCAGCGCTTCGGCGATCGCATCGCCGTTGCTGCCCGCACACCGGCGCTTGCCGACGCCGATGGCCTGATCAACGCGACGCCGATCGGCATGGCGCGATATCCGGGAATGCCCGTCACGGAGTCGCTGTTGCACCCGAAGCTCTGGGTCGCCGACATCGTCTACACGCCGCTCGAGACCGAGCTCCTGCGTGCGGCACGCCGCCTGGGCTGCTGCACGCTTCCCGGCGGCGGCATGGCCGTGTTCCAGGCCGTCGAGGCCTTTCGCCTTTTCACCGGCATCGTCCCCGATGCCGCCCGCATGCTTCGGCATTTCGACTCGATGAATGCCGGGGCCGATCTCTCGTCGACCAACCACAACTCATCAATGGGAGGATGACCAATGGACTTCTCGGTTAGCCGCCGCACGCTTCTGAAGACCGGCGCCGCGCTCGGCATCGCCTCGGCGATGCCCGCCTACGCCCAGGCCAAGCCGAACCTGCGCTTCGCCGCGGTGTTCTCCGACAAGGACATCCGCGCCCGCATGATCGAGATGCTGGCCAAGGACGTCGAGACCGACTTCAAGATCGAGCCCTTCCTCAACGGCTCGCTGTTCAAGCAGGGCACCGAGCTGGTCGCGCTCGAGCGCAACAACCTCGAGCTCGCCAACATCGCCCCGCAGGACATCTCGAACCAGCTGCCCGAATGGTCGATCGTGACCTCGGCCTACCTGTTTCGCGACGCCAAGCACCTGCACACCTTCTTTGCCAGCCCGGTCGCCGCCGACCTGCTGAAGATGGTCGAGGACAAGCTGAAGGTCCGCATCCTCGGTCCCACCTTCTTCGGCACGCGCCAGGTCGGCCTGAAGCCGACCAAGAAGATCACGACGCCAGCCGACATGGCCGGCATCAAGCTGCGCATGCCGGGCGGCGACGCCTGGCAGTTCCTGGGCAAGTCGCTTGGCGCCAATCCGACTCCGGTCGCCTATGCCGAGGTCTACACGGCGCTGCAGACCGGTGCCATCGACGGCCAGGACAACCCGCTGCCGAACGTCCAGAACATGAAGTTCTACGAGGTCATGTCGCAGATAGTGATGACCAGCCATCTGATCGGTTTCGACCTGCTCTGCATCTCATCCAAGGCCTGGGCGGCGATGACGCCGGCGCAGCAGCAGAAGTTCCAGGCGGCCGCCACCAAGGCGATCCAGTGGAGCGCCGACGAGCACCTGAAGCAGGAGGCCGAGCTTGTCGACTTCCTGAAGAAGCAGGGTCTCCAGATCAATACGCCGGACGTGAAGGCATTCCGCGATCACGCTCAGAAGATGTATCTCGAGTCCGACCTGGCGAAGGCTTGGCCGAAGGGCCTGATCGACAAGATCAACGCGCTCTGAGATCGGCAGCAGGCGGCCGCCGGTCGATACGGCCGGCGGTGGGGAGGGGGCATGGCTGGCATCGGCGCTCGGCTGAGACGATGGGCGGAGCATGTGATCGCGGCCCTGTTCGCGGTCATGTTCGTGGCGTTCCTCGTCCAGATCGCCTTCCGCTACTTATTCAACTTCCCGATCGGCTGGACGTCCGAGCTCACCATCGTCACCTGGATATGGCTGGTGCTGTGGGGAGCGGCCTTCGTCGTCACTGAGCGCGAGGAGATCCGCTTCGACCTGATCTATGCCGCGGTCGGCGACCGGACGCGGCGGATCATGGCGATCGTGACCGGTCTCTCGCTGCTCGGCCTCTACGCGATCTCGCTTCCTGCGGTCGTTGACTACGTCACGTTCATGAAGGTGGAGAAGACCGCCTATCTCAAGATCCGCTTCGACTGGCTCTACTCCATCTACGTGATCTTCGTCGTCGCCGTCCTCGCCCGCTATGTCTGGCTCGTGATCTCGGCGATCCGCGGCAAGGCACCGGCCGCCTTCGATCCGACCCAGGCGAGCTCCGGCGTATGAGCGCCTCCTTCTCCTGGTGCATCGCCGCGATCGTTGCGCTCAGCCTTCTCGGGCTGCCGATCGGGCATGCGATGATCGGCGGCTCGATCCTTTACCTGCTGCTGGCCGGCCTCGACATGTCGACCGCGGCCGAGCAGCTGCTGAACGGCCTCTATACCGGCTTCGTGCTGCTGGCGATCCCGCTCTTCATCCTCGCCGCCGAGTTCATGAACGCCGGCAGCATCACTGATCGGCTGCTCCGCTTCTGCGATGCGATCGTCGGGCGCTTCCGCGGCGGGTTGGCG
>CAZZLX010000497.1:0-3538 GCA_964655235.1 uncultured Rhizobium sp. | reverse complement strand
TGCACGTAGTTCTGGAGGAACAGCGACATGCCGATCGCCGAGATCAGCGGCGCCAGGCGGAAGGAGCCTCGGAGCGGGCGGTAGGCAATGCGCTCGACCGACCAGCCGTAGGCGGCCGTGAACACCATCGCCGAGAGCAGCACGACCAGGAGGGCAAGCGGGATGAACGTGATGCCCCCGAGGCCCAGCACGATGAAGGTGATGACCGAAATAAAGGCGCCGATCATGTAGACCTCGCCATGGGCGAAGTTGATCATGCCGACGATGCCGTAGACCATGGTGTAGCCGATCGCGATCAGGCCGTAGATCGCGCCCAGCGTCACACCGTTGATCAGCTGCTGGAGAAAGTACTCCAACGCCTTCAAGCCCCCCGGGACCGATGAAATCCGGTCCGCCACCTGTTCGCGCCGGCCGGTTGTAGCGCTCGGCCGTTCCGCGTAGCGGAACCTATCGCCGAACAAACAAACCTAGCAAGAGCGAAGTGACGCTTTCAGACGTCGAGGCCTGAGCGCCCGCCCTTTCCTTCGGCCTTGCGCTTGAGCACGAAGAGCAGGCGATTGACCGCCTGCTGCTTCAGGGCGGCTTCCGGCGCGCTCGCCGGGCCGACGATCGAGACCTCGGTGCCGGTCGCGGCATCCACCGCCACCACCTTCACATATGCGCCGACGCGCGAAAACTCGAACAGGACTTCCCGATGGGCCATCGCGAGGCTTTCCGAGGCCTTCGAGCCCCGACCTTTGAGCTATGTCGTGGACAAGCCTATAAAGGGTGCCGATCCAAAGACAAGGGAGTCTCCCATGACCGCGCTCCGCGCCAAGACGCCCTCGAGCAAAGCAAGCTTCGAGTGGGCCGATCCGTTCCTGCTCGACGAGCAGCTGACCGAGGACGAGCGCCTGATCCGCGACTCCGCGCGCGACTACTGCCAGGACAAGCTGATGCCGCGCGTGCTGGAGGCGAACCGGCACGAGAAGTTCGAACGTTCGATCCTGAACGAGATGGGCGCGCTGGGATTCCTCGGATCGACCATCGACGGCTACGGCTGCGCGGGCGTGAACTATGTCTCCTACGGCCTGATCGCGCGCGAGGTCGAGCGCGTGGATTCAGGCTATCGCTCGACCATGAGCGTTCAGTCGAGCCTGGTGATGCATCCGATCCACGCCTACGGCAACGAGGCACAGCGCCAGAAGTACCTGCCGAAGCTCGCGACCGGCGAATGGATCGGCTGCTTCGGTCTGACGGAACCCGACCATGGCTCCGATCCTGGCAGCATGAAGACGCGGGCGAAGAAGACGTCCGACGGCTACCTGCTCACCGGCGCCAAGATGTGGATCACCAACTCGCCGATCGCCGACGTGATGGTGGTGTGGGCGAAGACGGACGACGACGTGATCCGGGGCTTCATCCTCGAGCGCGGCATGAAGGGCCTCTCCACGCCGAAGATCGAAGGCAAGTTCTCGCTCCGCGCCTCGATCACCGGCGAGATCGTGATGGACAACGTGCCGGTGCCGGAAGCGAACCTGCTGCCGAACGTCGCGGGCCTCAAGGGCCCCTTCGGCTGCCTCAACAACGCCCGCTACGGCATTGCCTGGGGCGCGCTCGGCGCCGCCGAGTTCTGCTGGCACGCGGCCCGCACCTACACCCTCGAGCGCAAGCAGTTCGGCCGCCCCCTCGCCGCCAACCAGCTGATCCAGAAGAAGCTCGCCGACATGCAGACCGAGATCTCGATCGGCCTGCAGGCATGCCTGCGCGCCGGCCAGCTCAAGGACGAGAACCGAGCCGCACCGGAGCTGATCTCGCTGATCAAGCGCAATTCCTGCGGCAAGGCGCTCGACATCGCTCGAACCGCCCGGGACATGCATGGCGGCAACGGCGTCCACGACGAGTTCCACGTGATCCGTCACGTGATGAACCTGGAAGCGGTGAATACCTACGAGGGAACGCACGACATCCACGCGCTGATCCTCGGCCGCGCCCAGACCGGCATCCAGGCGTTCACCGGCGCTTGAGCGCCGGCAACGCGGAACCCCTGTCGGCGTTATCGCCGCCATGGATCTGGAAACATCGCTGTCGCGCCTGGCACTGGCGCTGGGCATCGGCCTCCTCATAGGACTCGAGCGTGGTTGGCGCTCGCGCGAGGCAGATTCCGGAAGCCGCGCCGCCGGAATCAGGACCTTCGCGATCTCGGGATTCCTTGGCGGCCTGATCGGTGTCCTCGTCGACCGGCTGGGCGGCGCGGAGAGCGCGGGAGGCGGAATAGCTTTCGGCCTGGCCTTCGCGACATACACCGCCGTGATCGCCGTCTTCAGCCGCGATCAGAACCGTGCCGAAAAGAGCGTCTCGGCGACCAATGCGGTCGCCGGCATGCTGACCTTCGCGCTCGGCACATACGCCGTTCTCGGCGACACGCGCATCGCCGCCGCCGCGGCGGTCGCCGCGGCCGTCGTGCTCGCGGTCCGCGAAGAGTTGCACGGGCTACTCGACAAGATCACCTGGATCGAACTGCGTTCGACGCTCTTGCTGCTGGCGATGACATTCGTCGCCTTGCCGCTGCTCCCCGACGAGACCATCGGCCCCTTCGGCGGCATCAATCCCCGCGAAGTTTGGCTGATCGCGATCGTGCTCGCCTGCGTGTCCTTCCTGGGCTACGCGGCAGTGAAGTACATGGGCGCGAACCACGGCATCTTGCTCGCCGCGGCCGCCGGCGGCCTCGCCTCCTCGACCGCGGTCGCCGCCGCCAACGCACAGCGCGCCAAGGCCGGCGAAAGCACGCCCGGCCTGCTCGCCGCCGGCGTCGCGATGGCGAACGCGATTTCGTTCGCCCGTGTCGCGGTGATCATGGCCACGCTGCAAGCGAGCCTGCTGCCGCTGATTGGCCCTGCCCTCGGGGCCGCAGCGATGGTCTCGGCCGGCTTCGCCCTGATCTCCGTGTACGGAGCCAGGTCGCGCAAGAAGGACGGCGCGACGACGAGCTTCCGTAACCCGTTCAGCTTCTGGTCGGTGATAAGCTTCGCCGCGATCCTTGGCGCCGTGATGGTGCTGTCCCGCGTCGCGAGCGAAGGATACGGCGCGACCGGCGCGATCCTCGGCGCAGTGATCGCCGGCCTCGCCGATGTCGATGCGGTCACGATCTCGCTCGCCCGCCTGGTGCCAGGGTCTCTGAGCGAGACCGCGGCCGCCACCGCGGTCCTCGCCGCCGTCGCCAGCAACACGATCTGCAAGGCGGCCATCGCCGCGACCATCGGCCGTGGAATTTTCGCGCTCACGGTCGTCGCGATTTCGGCCGGCTGCCTCGCCGTCGCGGGCGCGACCCTGGGTGCGACGGTCGCCTTTCGCGCCTAGCGCTGCTTCATCTGCTCGGCGCAAGCCTGCGCGATCGCGCGCTGGTCGCGGTCGCCGAGCTGCTGATCGCCGTAGAATACCTTCCCGTCCTTGACCCTGAGCTGGAGGATACCCGCCTCCGCCTTAAACGAATTGATGGACGAGCCCTGGCTCGCCAGCCGGCGGGTCACGTCGATCGTGAACTCCTTGGGCGGCTGGA
>CAZZLX010000496.1:0-3556 GCA_964655235.1 uncultured Rhizobium sp. | reverse complement strand
GAGCTCGACGGCTCCGACAGGGCCCCGCGCCTGATCGACGGCGCCTACCGGCCCTAGGCCGCGTCTTCTTCCGCGCCCTTGCGGCGGAGATGCTTCGCCTCCTCGGCGACCGCCCGCGCGTCCGCGTCGTAGACGATACGCTCACGCCCGGAGAACGTGAGGAAGCGCTTGCCCTTGGCGCGGCCGATCATCGTGAGCCCGGCGCGCTTCGCCAGGTCCACGCCCCAGGCGGTGCAGCCCGAGCGCGAGATCAGGATCGGGATCCCCATCTGCACGCACTTGATCACCATCTCCGAGGTGAGGCGGCCGGTCGTGTAGAAAATCTTCCCGCCGCCGGTGACCCGGTTCATGGCCATCCAGCCGGCGATCTTGTCGATCGCGTTGTGACGGCCGACGTCCTCCATGTACACCAGCGGCCTATCCTCCTCGCAGAGAATGCAGCCGTGGATCGCGCCGGCCTCCAGGTAGAGGCTCGGCGTCGCGTTGATCTTGCGCGACAGAGTGTAGAGCCAGGAGGTCTTCAGGATCGCGTCCTTGGGCAGGTGCCGCGCATCGAACGTCTCCATCACGTCGCCAAAGGCAGTGCCCTGGGCACAGCCCGACGTCAGCGTCTTCTTCCTGAGCTTGGTCTCGAAGTCGGTGGTCGCCGGGGTGCGGACCACGACGGTCTCGATCTCGTCGTCGTAGTCGATGCCGTCGATCGGGTCGCCCGCCTTCAGCATGTTCTGGTTCAGCAGGTAGCCCAGCGCCAGGTACTCGGGATAGTCGCCGATCGTCATCATGGTGACGATCTCGCGCTTGTTGAGATAGAGCGTCAGCGGCCGCTCGGTCGGGACCGAAAGCTCCGCCGGGCGGCCTTCCTCGTCGGTGGCGGCAACCCTCCGGGTGAGCCTGGGATCGGCCGGATCCGGCCGGATCGCGAATTCCTTCATATCCGGACTTTGGGGCGCTCACCCGGGGGTGACAAGCCCATGACGACAACGGGGCTGATTTTCCCCCGGCACGGGCCTACATTAGAGACAATGATCGATCCTTTCGGCCGGCATATCAGCTACTTGCGCGTCTCGGTCACGGACCGCTGCGACTTCCGCTGCGTCTATTGCATGGCCGAGGACATGACCTTCCTGCCGAAGGCGGAGATCCTGTCGCTCGAGGAGCTCGACCGGCTCTGCTCGGCTTTCGTCGGTCTCGGCGTCAAGAAGCTGCGGCTCACCGGCGGCGAGCCGCTGGTCCGCCGCGGCATCATGCAGCTGTTCCGCGCGCTCTCGCGCCACCTCAAGACCGGGGATCTGCAGGAACTCACGGTCACCACGAACGGCAGCCAGCTCGCCAAACATGCCGAAGAGCTCGCTGCCTGCGGCGTGAAGCGGGTGAACGTCTCGATCGACACGCTCGATCCGGCGAAGTTCGCCGAGATCACGCGCTGGGGCCGTCTCCCCCAGGTGCTGGAGGGCATCGAGGCGGCAACCGCCGCCGGGCTCAAGGTCAAGATCAACGCGGTGGCGCTGCGCGGCGTCAACGATGACGAGCTCTCGGAGATGGTGGGCTGGTGCGGCAAGCACGGCCACGACATGACCATCATCGAGGTCATGCCGATGGGCGACATCGGCGGGCAGCAGCGCCTCGACCAGTACTTGCCGCTCAGCATGGTCCGCTCGCGCCTCAAGCGCGACTGGACGCTCGAGGACATCGACTACCGGACCGGCGGCCCTGCCCGCTACGTGCGCGTCAAGGAGACCGGCCAGAGGCTCGGCTTCATCACGCCGCTCACCCATAATTTCTGCGAAAGCTGCAATCGCGTGCGGCTCACCTGCACCGGCACGCTCTACATGTGCCTCGGCCAGGACGACGCCGCCGACCTGCGCGCGCCGCTGCGCGCCAGCGAGTCCGACGACGCGCTCGAGGCCGCGATCCGCGAGGCGATCGCGCGCAAGCCCAAGGGGCACGACTTCGTCATCGACCGAAATCACACCGGGCCGGCCGTCGCCCGGCATATGAGCGTGACCGGCGGGTGATCCGCCCGAAGCTCCACTTCGCCGCCGCCACCACGCCCGAAGCCCGCTCAGCCAAGGCGGCGTTCGCCCGTCGCTACGGATCGGTCCCCGCCGCCCGGGCCGACATCATCGTGGCGCTCGGCGGCGACGGGCTGATGCTGGAGACCCTCCACACCCATCTCGACCGAAAGAAGCCGATCTTCGGCATCAATCGCGGCTCTGTCGGCTTCCTGATGAACGAGTTCCGGGAGGACGACGACCTGATCCTCCGACTGAAGCAGGCCGCGACGGTCAAGGTTCGGCCTCTGGTGATGAAGGCGAAGACCCGTAGCGGCCGGACGCGCACCGCGCTCGCGATCAACGAGGTCTCGCTGCTCCGCCAGACGCGCCAGACCGCTCATGTCCGCATCCATGTCGACGGCATCGAGCGGATGAACGACCTCGCCTGCGACGGCATCCTGGTCGCCACCCCCGCCGGCTCGACCGCCTACAATCTCTCGGCCCACGGGCCGATCGTGCCGCTCGGCGCCGGCGTCCTGGCGATGACGCCGATCTGTGCCTTCCGCCCCCGGCGCTGGCGCGGCGCCCTGGTTCCGCACGACGCCAAGATCGAGTTCACGGTGCTCGACCCGGACAAGCGCCCCGTCAGCGCGACCGCCGACTCGACCGAAGTCCGGGACGTCGTCTCGGTCTCCATAGCGGAGGACCGGAACCGCGCCTGTTACATGTTGTTTGATCCCGAGCACAACCTCGAAGCCCGGATCCTCAAAGAGCAATTCACCCCGTAGGCCACACCTCGGATCCGCGCCATAATCTCCCACCGAGGAGTTAGCGCCATGCTCTTCGCCCTGCTCTTGCGTCACAGCGTCCGTCGCGGCGACCTCACCATGATCGACGCCGACGGCAGGACCCATCGCTTCGGCGACGGCGCCGGGCCGCGCTCGGTCATCCGGCTGCATGACCGGAAGCTGCACACGCAGCTGTTCCTGAACCCCTGGCTCAAGGTCGGCGAAGCCTACATGGACGGCACGCTGACCTGCGAGGATGGAACCACGATCTACGACCTCGTGGATCTCGGCACATCGAACCAGTCCGGGCTCGACGGATTCGCCTGGCTCAAGGTCGTGAACGGTCTGAACCGCGCCATCCGCCGTTTGACGCAATTCAACCCGGTCGGCCGCGCGCAGGCGAACGTCCATCATCACTACGACCTGAGCCGGAGGCTGTTCGAGCTCTTCCTCGATCCGGGCATGCCATACTCCTGCGCCTACTTCGAGCATCCCGGCCAATCGCTTGCCGACGCGCAGCGCGCCAAGCTTCGCCACGTCGCCGCCAAGCTGAGGCTGGCTCCGGGACAGAGCGTACTCGACATCGGCTCCGGCTGGGGCGGCCTCGCCATCCATCTCGCCTCGATCGCCGACGTCGAGGTGACGGGCGTGACGCTTTCGACCGAGCAGCTGGCACTCTCCCGCGAGCGCGCCCAGGCCGCCGGACTCGCCGGCCGGGTGCGCTTCGAGCTGATGGACTACCGCCTGCTCGACCAGCGTTTCGACCGCATCGTC
>CAZZLX010000495.1:0-3572 GCA_964655235.1 uncultured Rhizobium sp. | reverse complement strand
ATGTGACGAGGCTTGCCGACTACAAGGCGACGCATTTCCGCTGGGAGGTGAAGGGGAAGGTCGCAACCGTCACCCTCAACCGGCCGGAGCGCAAGAACCCGCTGACCTTCGAGAGCTACGCCGAGCTGCGCGACCTGTTCCGCGCGCTGAAGACCGCGGAGGACATCAAGGTCGTCGTGCTGACCGGCGCCGGCGGCAATTTCTGCTCGGGCGGCGACGTGCACGAGATCATCGGCCCGCTGACCAGGCTCGACATGCCGGGCCTGCTCGCCTTCACGACGATGACCGGCGACCTGGTCAAGGCGATGCGCGCCTGCCCGCAGCCGATCGTGGCATCGATCGACGGCGTCTGCGTCGGCGCCGGCGCGATCCTGGCGATGGCGTCCGACATCCGCCTCGGCACGGCGCGCAGCAAGGTGGGCTTCCTGTTCGTCCGCGTCGGGCTCGCCGGCTGCGACATGGGCGCCTGCGCGATCCTGCCGCGCATCATCGGGCAGGGACGGGCGTCCGAGCTGCTCTACACCGGCCGCCTGATGGAAGGTCCCGAGGCCGAACGCTGGGGCTTCTACAACAGGCTGGTCGAGCCCGATGCCGTATTGGTCGAGGCGACCCGCTTCGCCGAAAGCCTGGCCGCCGGCCCGACCTTCGCCCATGGCATCACCAAGCGGCAGATGCACATGGAATGGGACATGCCGGTCGATCAAGCGATCGACGTGGAGGCCGAGGTGCAGGCGCTCTGCATGGCGACCGGCGACTTCAAGCGCGCTTACGACGCGTTCGTCGCCAAGGCGAAGCCCGTGTTCGAGGGCAGCTGAGGATGGACGAGTCCTGGCTCGGCTGGCCGTTCTTCGATCCCAGGCATCGGGACCTCGCTACGCGGCTCTCCGCCTGGGCTGCGGAGAACGTGCACGAGGGCGATCACACCGACGACGTCGACGACGCCTGCCGGAAGCTGGTGCGCGACCTGGGGCAGGGCGGCTGGCTGCGCCATGCGGTGCCGGCGGCCTATGGCGGATTGCACGAGACGATCCAGGCACGCGACCTCTGCCTGATCCGCGACACGCTGGCCCGCAAGGACGGCCTCGCCGACTTCGCCTTCGCCATGCAGGGCCTCGGCACTGGGCCTATCTCGCTGTTCGGTAGCGAGGAGCTCAAACGGAAGTACCTGCCCGACGTCGCGGCCGGGAAGAAGATCGCGGCCTTTGCCATGACCGAGAGCCAGGCGGGCTCCGACGCCGCGGCGATCATCACCACGGCCGAGCGCGATGGCGACAGCTACATCCTGAATGGCCACAAGGCCTACATCTCCAACGGAGGGATCGCCGACCACTACGTCGTGCTGGCGCGCACCGGCGAGGCACCCGGAGCGAAGGGCCTCACTGCCTTCGTCGTCGATTTCGCCACGACGCCGGGCGTCTGGATCGGCGAGCGCTACAAGGTGATCGCGCCACATCCTCTAGGCCGGCTCCGCTTCAACAACGCGCGCGTCCACGCCTCGCAGATAATCGGCAAGCCCGGCGAGGGCTTCAAGATCGTGATGGCGACGCTGGACCTGTTCCGGCCCTCGGTCGGCGCGGCGGCGCTCGGCTTCGCCCGCCGTGCGCTCGACGAGAGCCTGGCCCGCGCCAGGTCGCGCGAGATGTTCGGCGCGACGCTCGGCGACCTGCAGCTGACCCAGGCCCGGCTCGCCGACATGGCGGTCGACGTCGATGCGGCGGCCCTCCTGATCTACCGGGCTGCCTGGACCCGTGATGCCGGCGCGCCGCGCACGACCCGCGAGGCGGCGATGGCGAAGCTGTTCGCGACCGAGGCGGCGCAGCGCGTCGTCGACGGCGCGGTGCAGCTGTTCGGCGGACAGGGCGTGATCGCGCCCAACGTCGTCGAGCGGCTCTACCGCGAGGTCCGGGCGCTCCGGATCTACGAGGGCGCGAGCGAGGTGCAGAAGCTCGTCATCGCCCGCCAGATCATGGGCTAGGATCGGGGCAGGGAGGACACGTGCAGACCGCGCATCTCGACGTCTTCGCCTGGCGCAACCTGCCGCCCAGGGACGAGTGGCCGGACCTCCGCTTCACGCTGCCGGAGCTGCAGTACCCTGACTACCTCAACTGCGGCGTCGAGCTGCTCGACCGCCACGTGGCGGAGGGAAGGGGCGAGCGGGCCGCGGTGATCGGCCCGACCTTCCGCTGGACCTATGCCGAACTGATGGACAAGGCTAACCGCATCGCCCGCGTGCTGGCCGAAGAGCTGGGCGTAGTTCCCGGCAGCCGCGTGCTGCTGCGCGGCTTCAACAGCCCGATGATGGTCGCCTGCTGGTTCGCGGTGATGAAGTGCGGCGCGATCGCGGTCGCGACCATGCCGCTGCTCCGCGCCCGCGAGCTCCGCGTCATCATCGACAAGGCACAGGTGAACGCCTGCCTCTGCGACCAGGACATCGCCGCCGAGCTCGACGAGGCGGTGCCGGGACACGCGTCGCTGCGCGGCCGCGTCGCCTACTGGAACCGCCAGGACCGTTCCGGCCTCGAGGGGCGGATGGAGCGGAAGGACGGGACCTTCGCCAACTGCAACACCTCGGCGACCGATACCTGCATGATCGCCTTCACCTCCGGCACCACCGGCGGCCCGAAAGGCACCATGCACTTCCACCGCGACATCATGGTCGCCGCCGACCTGATTCCGAAATACCTGGTGAAGGCGGCCCCCGACGACGTCTTCTGCGGCAGCCCGCCGCTCGCCTTCACCTTCGGGCTCGGCGGGCTCGTGATCTTCCCGTTCAAGGTCGGAGCCGCGACCCTGCTGCTCGAGAAGGCGCCGCCCGAAGCGCTGCTGAAGGCGATCCAGGAGCACAAGGCGACGGTCTGCTTCACCGCGCCGACGGCTTATCGCGCGATGCTGCCGCTGCTCTCGAAGTACGACGTCTCGAGCTTGCGCATCTGCGTCTCGGCCGGCGAGCATCTGCCGAAGTCGACGTGGGAAGCGTTCCACAAGGCGACCGGCATCAAAATCATCGACGGGATCGGCGCGACCGAGATGCTGCACATCTTCATCGCCTCCGAGGGCGACGAGATCAGGCCGGGCGCCACGGGCAAGGTGCTGCCGGGCTACGAGGCCCGCATCGTGGACGAGAACATGCAGGACGTGCCCGACGGCACCGTCGGACGTCTCGCAGTCCGCGGGCCGACCGGCTGCCGCTACCTCGCCGATCCGAGGCAGGCGGTCTATGTCCGCGACGGCTGGAACCTGACCGGCGACGCCTATGTCCGCGACGCCGACAGCTACTACTGGTACCAGGCGCGTGCCGACGACATGATCGTCTCCGCCGGCTACAACATCTCCGGGCCCGAGGTCGAGGAAGCGCTGATGGAGCACGACGCCGTCCGCGAATGCGCGGTGGTTGGCGCTCCAGACGATGACCGTGGCACGATCGTCAAGGCCTATGTCGTCCTCAAGGACGGCGCCAAGGTCGACGCCAAGACGCTCCAGGATTTCGTCAAGGCGCAGATAGCGCCCTACAAGTACCCGCGCCAGATCGAGTTCCTGGAGGCGTTGCCGCGCACCGAGTCCGGCAAGCTCCA
>CAZZLX010000494.1:0-3635 GCA_964655235.1 uncultured Rhizobium sp. | reverse complement strand
AGACGTGCCATGCTCCGCCTCCGTTTTGCCGGCCTCGAGGCCGGACCGTTAAACCTTCCCTTAGCAAACACTAAGCGACCCCTTCCGGGGCTGTCCACATGAAGGGCAACGCCGGCTATGGTTTGGAAAGATTGTGAGGTCAGGCGAGACTGGCGGAGAATGCCTGTCTCCGGGTGCTATCGTAAAGAAAGCGCCGCGCCGGCCGGAAACCGACGCGGCGCCAGACGTCAGACCACCTTCGAGACGATCTTGTAGGCGAAGCTATCGGGATCGGTGCCGTCGAGGTCTGCTCCCTTCACTTCCGCCTCCGGGTACATGAAGAAGTTGATCGGCGCCGACCCGGACGGCGGCAGCCTGAAGTCGCGGCCGACGTTGAAGGCCATCCAGTTCATCTCCCAGGCGCCGAACAGCTTCTTGCGGAGAGCCGAAATCTTGGGGTCGGTGAGCGGCAGGTTCTCCTCGAGCACCGCCTTCCTTACGTCCTCCGGATCGACCGGCACCCATCCCAGACCGGCGGTCCAGAACTCCGCCCGGCAATGCTGGGCCTTGGAGATGTCGCCCGCCCGGCCCAGGCTCTTGAGCGTGGCGGAGTCCGCGGTCCGGATGCCGAACATTTCGCGCGCCGGCACGCCGGCCGCGCGCGTGAGGCCGACGAACAGCGAATTGATGTCGGCGCATTTGCCGCCGAGATTGCCGCTGACCAGCATGTACTTGATGTCGCCGATACCGCATCCCTTGGTCTTCGGATCGCGGAAGCAGTTCTCGACGATCCACTCGTAGATCGCGCGCGCCTTGTCGACCGGCTGCGTGGCGCCCTTGGTGATCTTGAGCGCGGTCTCGCGGACGATGCCGTCGACCGGCATGGTCGCCGTCGGCTGGAGGAAGACGCGGACGTCGTCGTCGATGCGGCCGCCCTTCGGCGCCGACTTCAGGTTCACCTGACGATCGATAGTTTCGACGACATAGGTCGCGCGCACTTCGCGCGGCTTGCCCGCCGCCCATTCGGCGGCGATGGCCGGCGCCCGATAGATCTCGCCGGCGTTGAGTCCGATGCGGTCGGGACCGCTCTCCCAGGTGATGCCGAGAACACGCTGGAAGGACGTATCCATCGGCGCCGGCAGCCAGACCTTGCCAGCGCGATCGCCCCATTGCGGGGTTACGGCGAAGGTGACCTCGGCCTTGCGCCACGCGCCGACGGTATTGGCGGCGAAGGCCAGACCGGGCACGCCTCCGGTTGCCGCGAGCGCGGTGGCAGCCGCCGAACTCTTCAGAAATCCACGACGATCCATGCTGTCTCCTCCCGAAGTTGCGGCCGGACACGCGGGCGCGCGTCGAAGCGGCCGTCATTGGCGATGTCGCGGGGTGCGGTGCCGTTGTGCCTTCGAGGGATCGGGAGGGATCCGCCTCGCCGCCCGACCGGGCAGGGACGAAGAACTACCGCAGGTCGAGCGTAGGAAGCGGGCCTCGGCCTGTCAACGCGCCTAGCCCCTCGCCGCAGGCCTGCCCGCGAGCTGGGTGGCGCGGGCGCGGACGATCGCCGAAACCGGTACCAGGCGATAGCCCTTGGACTCGACTTCGTCGAGCCAGAGGGCGAGCTCGGCCAGGGTCGCCGCGCGCGGATGACCGATCGCGATCGCATAACCCTGCTTTCGGGCCACCCGCTCGGTTTCGAGCAGGCGCTTCCTGACCTCGGCCTGGCCTTCGTAGTGATCGAGGAAGACGTCGCGGGCTGCGTTCGGGAGCCCATGCGCCTGTGCCGAGTCCTGGGCGACCGAACGCGCGCTGGTGCGGGAGTCGACGAACAGCAGGCCGCGGCGGACAAGCTCCTCCATCACCGGCGCCAGCGCCTGCGGGTCGGAGGTGAAAAGGCTGCCCATGTGGTTGTTGATGCCGACGATGCCGGGCAGAGAGTCGAGATCGCGGGCGATCCGCCGTCGGATCTCGTACGGTCCCATGCGTGCGCGCAACAGGTAGGGCTCCGGCTCGGCGAAGGCGCCGTGCGGCTCCATCGGGATGTGCATCATGACCTCGTGCCGGTTCGCGCGTGCGGCGCGCGCCTGACCTGCGAGGTCGGAGGCATAGGGCAGGAACGAGATCGTCAGCGGTCCCTTGAGCCGGATCGCGACGCCGGTGTGAACGCGGTCGACACCCGCATCGTCGATGATGATCGCTATCTCCGGCCGGCCGTCGGGCGGCGACGCGGGCACCGCATTCGCGATCCAGGCCGGCTCGTCGAACTCTGTCGGCGATGGCGCCGGCACCCGGACAGGCGGCAGAAGGCGTGGCGGCGGGATCGTCGGCAGCGTCGCCCTTACCGGCGCGCTCGTCATCGGCGCCACCGCCGGCGGCGCGACCTGCGGCGCGGGAAGCCTGGGCGGCGGCTCCGCCGTGGCGACCTGGGGTGCTGGCAGACGCGGGGGTGGCGGCGGGACGGCGGCGGCCGCCGCCCCCGGCCAATTGAAGGGCCCCTGCCCGCTTGGCCGGTAGGGCGGCGCCTCGCCGGTGCCGAGCGGGATCTGGAAGGCCCGCGCGATCTCGGCCGGCTCCTCGTGTGTCTCTACGTAGAGCCCGGAGCGGGGCGCGCCGACACTGACGGTGATCGCAACGCTGGCCCCGATCACGACCGTGGCCAATCCGGCTATCACCCCCGGCACGCGCGCCCGCGCCCTGCCCAGGAGCCCCCGCCAGTCGATCGCCGGCGCATCCGCGGCCGGACCCGGCAGGGCCTGGTCGTGTCGGAAACGGCGGCGGCGAGACTTGCGGGATGACAAGGGCAAAGCGTCCGTTGTTGAAGCGGCGCGCTATGTTAGAGGTGGGATGCTGATTCGGCGAGTCCGCTCGCTTTTCCTTCGCGCGTCAAAGCCTGCTAGAACGTCCGCCTCGCCAAGAAGGGTCCGCCTGACGCCATGACCGGGGACATGCCCGACCTCAAGCTGCTGATCGGCCGCGTCGCCGCGGGGCATCGGCTCACCATGGCCGAGGCCGAGACGGCCTTCGACATCATGATGTCGGGCAACGCTACCCCCTCCCAGATGGGCGCCTTCCTGATGGGGCTCCGGGTCCGGGGCGAGACCGTCGACGAGATCGCCGGCGCGGCGCGGGTCATGCGCGCCAAGTCGCTCAAGGTCGAGGCACCGGAGGGCGCGATCGACACCTGCGGCACGGGCGGCGACGCGTCGGGCACCTACAACGTCTCGACCGCCGCCTCTCTGGTGGTCGCCTCCTGCGGCGTGCCGGTCGCCAAGCACGGCAATCGCGCCCTCTCCTCCAAATCCGGCGCTGCCGACGTACTGACCGCGCTCGGCGTCAACATCGACGCCGACATGAGCCTGGTGAAGAAGGCACTGTTCGAGGCGAAGATCGGCTTCCTGATGGCCCCTCGCCATCATTCGGCGACGCGCCACGTGATGCCGACCCGGGTCGAACTCGGCACGCGCACGATCTTCAACCTGCTGGGGCCCCTTTCCAACCCTGCCGGGACGAAGCGCCAGCTCGTCGGCGTCTTCGGCAAGGATTGGGTTGAGCCGATGGCGAAGGTGCTGGGTCTGCTCGGCATCGAGAAGGCCTGGGTGGTCCACGGCTCCGACGGCATCGACGAGATCACGACCTCGGGCCCGACCTATGTCGCGGAGCTG
>CAZZLX010000493.1:0-3638 GCA_964655235.1 uncultured Rhizobium sp. | reverse complement strand
AGAACACGCGCGCGATGCTCTGGCCGGTGAAGACCAGGAAGATCGAGGCGAGCGAGAGCCCCATCAGAGACGCATAGATCCAGAAGGTCGCCTGCGCTGCCCCGGCCGACATCGCGTGAACGCGCGCGGCAAGGAAGAACACGAGGCCCACCGGGGCCAGCATGATCACCCACTTCAGCGGCGAGACGAACAGCAGATTGGCCACATCCGGATTCGACATCGCGTAGGTCGCGGTCGCATAGGCGATGAGGCCGGTCAGCGCGAGCGCGCTGGCCATGTAGTTGTAAACGCTGAGCATGTACTGGCGCAGGCCGACGTCGTACTGGGCGACTTCGGCCTCTGTGCGCGTCATGTACCTACGATCGGTTTCCATCGCAAAGCCCCTTATGGCGTCGTCGGCCGAAGATCCGGCCAAGTCAGAATGTGGGTCGGGGCAAGGCGATCGTCAATAGGCTATGCCGCGGCTATTGCCTGCTTAAATAAATGATTTCAGAAGCTTTACACCGCCGAGACAGCGTCTCGCTCACTCCTTTTCTTCTTCTCCGACAGGCTCTTCAGCTGGCCGCAGGCTGCCAGGATGTCCCGCCCCCGGGGGGTGCGAACCGGCGAGGCGTAGCCGGCCGCGTTGACGATGTCGCCGAAGACCTGGATCGCCTCGTCCGACGAGCACTCGTAGGGCGCCCCCGGCCAGGCGTTGAACGGGATCAGGTTGATCTTGGCCGGGATGCCCCTAAGCAATTTCACGAGGGCGCGGGCATCGGCGGGCGAGTCGTTCACCCCCTTCAGCATCACGTACTCGAAGGTGATCCGCCGCGCATTGTTGGCACCCGGGTAGGCCTTGCAGGCGGCGATCAGCTCTTTCAGGGGATATTTCTTGTTCAGCGGCACGATGACATCGCGGATCTCGTCGGTGACCGCGTGGAGGGAGACCGCGAGGTTGACGCCGATCTCCTCGCCGCAGCGCTTCATCATCGGCACGACCCCGGCGGTCGAGAGCGTGATCCGGCGCTTGGAGATCGCGATCCCCTCGCCGTCCATGACGATCCTGAGCGCCTTCGACACCTCGTCGAAGTTGTAGAGCGGCTCGCCCATGCCCATCATGACGATGTTGGAGATGAGGCGGCCGTCCGGCGGCGCCGGCCATTCGTTGAGGCGGTCGCGGGCGACCAGGACCTGCTGGACGATCTCGGGCGCGGTCAGGTTGCGCACCAGGCGCTGCGTCCCGGTGTGGCAGAACTTGCAGGTCAGCGTGCACCCGACCTGGGAGGAGACGCAGAGCGTGCCGCGGTCCTCCTCGGGGATGTGGACGCTCTCGATCTCGTTGGCGTCGGCGAGCTTGAGCAGCCATTTCGACGTGCCGTCGATCGACTGCTGCGCCCGGCTGATCTCGGGCCGGCCGACCGTGTAGCGCTCGGCCAGCTTCGCCTGAAGGTCCCTGGCGATGGTGGTCATCACGTCGAACGACGTGGCGCCGCGGTGATACATCCAGTGCCAGAGCTGGCGGGCGCGAAAGGCCGGCAGGCCGAAGCTCTTGAGCTCGGCCTCCAACTCCTCGCGGCTCAAGCCGACGAGGTTGATCTTGGGTTCGGTCCCGGTCACCGCCGGCATATGGGCGCTCGCGGCCGTCATTTCACGTTGCACGCCTGGTTGATCGCCTGGTGCGCCTTGCCGAATCCGTTGAGCGTGAAGCTGTCGGTGGACTCTGGTCCCCGCGCGGGCGCAGCCTTGACCGCCAGCGTGGCGCCCTTGACCAGCGCCTGGACCAGGGCCTTGTCGGTCTTCTCGTCCGGCGCCCAAGCGCGGTCGCCCTTGGTGAAGAGCTTGAAAACCTGGCCGCCGACCGTCGCGTCGGCCTCGCTGTTGGCCTTGAGGTCGTAGCCGGCGACGAAGCTGACGACGTCGGTCGCCTTCTGCGCCGGGCGGTGGGTCACCATCAGGAAAACCTCGCCCCGCTTCGGCGGGCCGCCCTTTGACTCGGTCGCCTGGGCGGCCAGGTAGCACACCGGCTTGCCCTGTTCCTGGTAGGAGAAGGCGCTCCACTTCTCGAAGGTGCCGAGCGTGGTCGGCGCCTGCGCCAGGGCCGGCGCCGCAGCCGCGGCGACCAGGCCCGCGAGGATGAATCGGAGGCTCCGCATGGCCTCCCTATAACGCCGCTTGGCGGCGATTGCCAACCGGCGGTGATCCGGCCGCTAAAATGCCGCGTATTCCGTTCGTGATCGCGCTGAGCCTTCCCACTCTTGTCGCTCCCCGCCGCTTGAGGGCAAATAGGCCCATGCAGCGCGAAGCGCCTGTCGCCGCAAAGGAAATGGACGAGCTCGTCCTCAAGGTCGGACGGACGCGCGACCGCGAGGCGTTCGTCGCGGTCTATCGGCATTTCGCACCGCGGGTGAAGGCCTACCTGCTCCGCCTCGGCGCCGACGACACCACCGCCGAGGAGGCGACCCAGGAAACCATGCTGGCGGTGTGGCGACGCGCCGATACCTTCGACCCGAGCCAGGCCGGCGCCGGTACATGGGTATTCACAATCGCGCGAAACCGGCGCATCGACCTGATCCGCCGCGAACGCCGGCCGGAGCCGGATACCGGCGCCGCCGAAGAGGTCCCGGATCCCGCGCTGCCCGCGGACCAGGTGATCGCCGTCGAGGAACGCGACCGCCGCGTGCGCGTTGCCCTCGAGGTGCTGCCGCGCGAGCAGGCCGCCCTGATCGAGATGGCCTACTACCAGGACCTGACCCAGGCCGCGATCGCCGAGAAGACCGGGCTGCCGCTCGGCACCGTGAAATCCCGCTTCCGTCTGGCCTTCGCGCGACTGAAGCGCGTGCTCGAGGGAGACATGTCGTGAGCCGTCACCACCCGCCCGAAGACGCCCTGATGGCCTATGCCGCGGGCAGCCTGCCGGAGCCGCACTCGCTGGTGATCGCGACAAACCTGCCGATGTGAGCGGCATGCAGCCAGGCGATGGCCGGGCTTGAGGCGGTCGGCGGGGCGATGCTCGACGATCTGTCGCCGACCCTGATGGAGCCGGACTCGCTCGACCGCCTGATGGCGCGCCTCGACGAGCCGGAGGCGCCGAGAGCGACGCCGGTCCCGGCCGATCCCGTGCTGCCCGCGCCGCTCCGTGCCTATGTCGGCCGCGGCATCGACGGCATCGAGTGGAAGAAGCTCGGCTGGGGCGTCGAGGAGTTCCAGCTGCCGATCCCCAACACACACGGATTCCGGTCCCGCCTGATCCGGGTCGCCGCGGGACGCGAGATCCCGACGCACGGACACGACGGCGACGAGCTGACGATGGTGCTGGCGGGCGGCTTCACCGACGGCGGCGAGAGCTACCGCCGGGGCGACGTCGCCGGAGCTGACCCGAGCGTGAGCCATCGCCCGGTCGCCGATGCCGACGGCGCCTGCATCTGCCTGATCGTGACCGAGGGCAAGCTGCGCTTCTCGGGCCTCTTCGGACCGCTGCTGACCTACTTCCGCGGCTGATCCGCCTTCGGGCGGAGATATTGCGGCTGGCCGAAAACCTGCTCAGGCAGGGATTCGGTCGGACCGCCCGCGCGGACCGGCCGCGGCGCGAAGCGACCGATGCTGATCAGCCGGTCGTACATGACCAGCGCCCCGGCCAGCGACAGGTTGATCGAGAA
>CAZZLX010000492.1:0-3641 GCA_964655235.1 uncultured Rhizobium sp. | reverse complement strand
GGCTGCGATGCGCTACCTGCCGCGCGGGATGGCGATCACCCAAGGCCTCATCCGGGTCGAGGGCCGCGACACCGCGCAGCTTTCCGATGCCGAGTTGTCCAGGATCCGCGGGAACCGGATCGCGATGGTCTATCAGGACCCGATGTCGAGCCTGAACCCGGTGATGCCGATCGGGAAGCAGCTCATGGAGGTACCGCTCCTCCACGGCGAGACCGACGAAAAGGCCGCCTTCGACCGCGCCGTGCAGATGCTGAAGGAGGTCCGCCTCCCCGATCCCGCGGCGATGATGGACCGCTACCCTCATCAGCTCTCCGGCGGCCAGCAGCAGCGCGTCGTGATCGCGATGGCGCTGATGGCCGAGCCGGCGCTGCTGATCATGGACGAGCCGACTACCGGCCTCGACGTCACCATCGAGGCGGCGATCCTGGCGCTGGTCCGCGATCTCCGCGCCAAGTTCGGCACGGCGATCCTGTTCATCAGCCACAACCTCGGCACGGTCGCCCGAGTCTGCGACCGGATCGGCGTGCTCTACGCCGGCCGCATGGTCGAAACCGGTGCGATCTCGACCGTGTTCCGCGCGCCGTCGCATCCTTACACGCGCGGCCTGCTGGGGGCCCTTCCCCGCCTCGAGGGCGGCACTCGCCGCGGCAAGCTCCGGCCGATCGAAGGCACGATCGCCGCCGCCGACCGCATGCGCATCGGCTGCGCCTTCGCGCCCCGCTGCAGCTTCGGCGTACGCCATGAATGCGAGGAGCGGCCGATCGCGATGGTCGATCTCGGCGAAGGTCACCTCGCCCGCTGCGCCCGGCTCGAAACGGTGCGGGTCAGCTCCGAGCTGGAAGCCTCGGCCGACGAGACCGCCGTCTCCAACGAGACCATGCCGGTGGTCCTGAGCGTCCGGAACCTGAGCAAGGAATACAAGATCTCGAGCCTGTTCGGCGGCAAGACGGGCGTCGTCCGCGCCGTTACCGACGTCGACTTCGACGCCCGCGCCGGCGAGACCCTGGCGATCGTCGGCGAGTCCGGCTGCGGCAAGTCGACGGTCGCCCGCATCATCTCGGGCCTGCTCGACGGCACCTCCGGCGAGGTCAGGCTCGGAGACATGGATCTTTCAAAGGTCCAGGTCGACGAACGGCCGCGCGAGGTCCGCCGCCAGGTCCAGATGGTGTTCCAGAACCCGGACTCGACACTGAATCCGAGCCATTCGGTCGGCTATGCGCTGATGCGCCCGCTCCGGATGCTGCGTGCGTTGGCGACGGGCGATGCCAAGGCGGAGGTCGCGAAGCTGCTGGCGCAGGTGCGCCTGCCCGCCGAAATGGCCGAACGCATGCCTCATCAGCTCTCGGGCGGCCAGCGCCAGCGCGTGGCGATCGCCCGCGCGCTCGCCGGCAATCCGGGGCTCGTGGTCGCCGACGAGCCGGTCTCCGCGCTCGACGTCTCGGTGCAGGCGGCGATCCTGAACCTGCTCGGCGAACTCCTGGAGCAGTCGCAGCTGGGTCTCGTGCTGATCAGCCACGACCTGGCTCTGGTGCGGCACATGGCCGACCATGTCGCCGTCATGTATCTTGGTCGCGTCGTCGAGTACGGGCCAGTCGACCAGGTCTTCCAGCCGCCCTATCACCCCTATACCGAGGCGCTGCTGCGCGCGGCGCCGACGCCCGATCCCGACGCACCGCCTGCATCCGGACTCGACGGCGTGATGCCGAGCCCGAGCGAGGTCATCGTCGGCTGCGCCTTCGCCAGCCGCTGCCCTAGCCGCATCGCCGGCCTATGCGAAACCACGCCGCCGCCGATCCATCGCTTCGGCGAGCACCGGATCGCCTGCCACCTGGACCTCGGCGGCGACGTGATCGCTCAGGTGCCGGTGGCGTCCGGCGGCCTGACCGGGATCCGATCGTCGATCTCGTAATAGTCGCCGGCGTACTCGGCGAAGATCTGCAGCTTGGTGTCGAGGCCCGTCGGCTCTTCCAGCGTGCCCGCCGCGACCGACGTCTGATCGCTGCCGATCCGCTCCCAGAACAGGCTCGACCCGCAGTCGCGGCAGAAGCCGCGCCGTGCCCATTCGGAGCTGCGATACCAGGCGAGGCTGCGCCCGCCCTCGATCTTCAGCGCCGACGTCGGCACGCGCGTATAGGCGCCGTAGTGTCCGTGCCACTTCCGACACTGGCCGCAATGACAGATGACGACGGGACGCAGGTCACCCGAGAGATCGAAGCGCACGGCGCCGCACAGGCATTGCCCCTTCATCGTCCTGCCTCGGTCATCGTCGCGTAGGTCTTAACCTCGCCGGTCCAGCAATAGAGTGCGAGAAGAGGCTCGTCGCCGGTGCGCATTGCGTGGCGCATCATCGGCACGTGGTGGATCAGCGTGCCCGGTCCCTTCCGGCGCCAGCCTTCGTCCTCGCGCCACCACTCGGCGGTGCCGGCGACCACGTGATAGATCTCCTCGGCCGGGTGCGCGTGATCCGGGTAGTGCATGTCTGGTCCGAGCATCAGCAGGCCGACCAGCAGGTCGGCGCTCTCGATCGGGCGGCCCGGGCCGACCAGCTCGACATAGCCGTAGCGGTCGACGTAGCCGGGCCCCATGCTGGCTTCGGAGTAGTTCGGGTTCTGCACCCAGTCGCAGGTCGGCTCGATAGACGCGAAGGCATCGGCGATCTCGGCGAGCGGCCCCTGCTTTGCGAGCTCGACCGCGCGGCCGACGAATTGTGCGACCGGCCTTCGCTTCCCGGTACCCGGCTGGGGCTCAGTCTTCAGCTTCTGAACTGCAGCAGCAAGCGGCGCATCGGGCGCCCGGCGATAGAGGGCCTCGATCGCCTGCAGCAGCCGGCGCATGTCAGGCGATCTCGGCGAGGCCTCGCGTCTCCGCGGCCTGGGCCCAGTCCTCGGTGATCTGGTAATCGCCTTCCTTTACCCGGGCGAAGCCGAGGATGCAGAGATCGGCACGGAGATCGACCTGAGCCGGATCGTCGCCGAAGGTGACCAGCGTATCGGCGAGACGTCTCACGATCTCGAGCGAGGTACCGGCCGACGCCATGAAGGCCGGGATCGGCACCACGTCGGTCGAGGCGATGACTCTGGTGCGGCCCGCAACCTCGGGCCAATGCCGGCGAAGCAATGCATAGGCGAAGGAGTCGAGCGGGCCGACATCGGTCTTGCCCTCGACGATCGCCTCGACCATCAGCCGCGGCGTACGCAGCGGCCCGACGATCTCGCGGTAGAGTCCTCTGGCGTCGCCCTTCCGGTACTTGAGCAGGTGATGGCGCGGCGCATTGTAGCCGGAATGCGAGTCCGGGATCGTATAGGCGAAGCGGTGCCCGAACGTGTCTTCAAGCGTCTTGAACGGCGCGTCGTCGCGGACGACGAAGTGCGAGCAGTAGACCGGCCGGCCCTTGGCGTAGTCGGCGCTGGGGATCGGGGCCGCGACCACCTGATGGACGGCGCCGTAGCGCATGAACGGCCAGCCGCACATGAAGGTGCAGGCGAGATCCTTCCTTGACCACAGCTCGTCGAGCGAGGCCGGGAAGGCGTGGTCGATCACCGTCATGTCGACGCCTGATTTCGCCTGCAGCCAGGCGAACAGGCGCTTCCAGGCCGCGGCCGCCGGTGGCGCGACCGAGTACATGCGGGCATTGGCGATGA
>CAZZLX010000491.1:0-3664 GCA_964655235.1 uncultured Rhizobium sp. | reverse complement strand
GACACTGGCGATCCGCATGGCCGGTTCCTGGAACAAGGGCACGCCGAGCGTCTTGGTGAGGACATCCTCGAGTCCTTTCGGGATCTCGACCTTCTCGACGCCCTCTCGTCGGCGAAGATAAGGATGGACCATGTCGCCCTGGATCGGCCCCGGACGGACGATCGCGACCTCGATGACGAGATCGTAGAACGCCTTCGGCTTGAGGCGGGGCAGCATCGCCATCTGGCCGCGGCTCTCTACCTGGAAAACGCCGAGGGACTCGCCGGCCTGAAGCATCTTGTAAACCGCCGGGTCCTCCTTCGGCATCTTGTCGAGGTCGATATCGAGACCTTTCCGCTTCAGCATGTCGAAGGCGAGCTTGAGGCAAGTCAGCATGCCGAGCGCGAGCACGTCGACTTTCAGGATCTTCAGGGTCGCCAGATCATCCTTGTCCCATTCGATGCTGGTGCGATCCTCCATCGCCGCATCCATGATCGGCACCAGCTCGTCCAGGCGGCCTTGGGTGATGACGAAGCCGCCGACATGCTGGGAGAGATGCCGCGGGAAACCCACGAGCTCCAGCGTCAGGGTCAAGGCGTGACGCAGGGCCGGATCGCTCGGATCGAGGCCGACGCCGCTGACCGCGCTCCAGTTGACCTCCTTCTTCTTTCTTCTGAGTGCCTGCTTTTCCTTCCGGCTCATCCGTTCCGGGTACAGCTCGGCCTCCTCCTGGCGCCAGTCGATCGCGTTCAGCACGTCCACCACGTCCGGCGTGAGGCCCATGGCCTTCGCAACGTCGCGGAGCGCGCCGCGCGTGCGATAGCTGATCACGGTCGCGGCGATGGCGGCGCGATGGCGGCCGTAGCGCTCGTAGACGTGCTGGATCACTTCCTCGCGCCGCTCGTGCTCGAAGTCGACGTCGATGTCCGGCGGCTCGTTGCGCTCGTCCGAAAGGAAGCGCTCGAAAAGAAGCCCCGACTTGATCGGGTCGACTGACGTGATCCGTAGGCAAAAGCAGATCAGCGAATTGGCGGCCGACCCTCGTCCCTGGCACAGAATGTCTTTCGATCGGGCGTAGCGGACGATGTTGTCGACGGTGAGGAAGTAGGGCGCATAGCCCTTCTTCCCGATCAGATCCAATTCCTTGTTCAGGATTCCGCGCGCTTTCTCTGGAATACCATCCGGGTAGCGCTCGCCGGCTCCAGCCCAGGCCCGTTCCTCAAGTTCCTCCTGCGCGCTGCGGCCGGGCGGCACTTCGCTCGGATATTCGTATTCGAGATCGGCCAGCGAGAACTTGCAGCGCTCGGCAATCTCGACGCTGCGGGCGACGGCCTCGGGATAGTCCTTGAACAGACGCGCCATCTCCTCCCCCGGCTTGAGATGGCGCTCGGCGTTGGCGAAGAGTTGCGTGCCGGCGTCCGTGATCGTGATCTTCAACCGGACGCATGTCATCACGTCGGCGAGTGCGCGGCGCCCGGGCTCGTGGTAGCGGACGTCATTGGTGACGACGAGAGGCACGCGCGCCTGGGACGCCATCTGGCTGAGGCGCGTCAGCCGTCGGCGGTCGTCGCCATCGTAGCGCCAGGTCGCGGCCTGGTAGACGTTCTTCGGGAAGCGTCGGGCGAGCGTGCGCACGCGCTCCAGATGCGCCTCCTCTTCCGGCCGCTCCGGCTGGCAGGCGATGAAAATCTGCCCCTCGCCCCATTCGAGAAGGTCGGCAAGGTCGAGATAGCACGCCCCCTTCGGCGCGCGGCGCTTGCCGATGGTAAGGAGACGCGAGAGCCGGCCATAAGCCGCACGGTCGGTCGGATAGCAGAGCACTTCGAAGCCGTCGCGGAGCGCGAGCCGCGACCCGATCAGCAGCTTGAAACCTTCGTAAGCCTTCGGCTCGTCGACGATCACGTTGTAGGCACGGACCACGCCCGCCAGCGTGTTGCGGTCGGCGATGCCGATCCCGGCGTGCTTCAGGTCACGTGCCTGATCGACCAGCTCCTCGGCATGGGAAGCCCCTTCGAGGAAACTGAAATTGGTCGCGGTCTCGAGCTCAAGATAAGACGACATGGCAAAAATCCGCGATCAGCGCAGACGTGCACTCGCCAGGATTGCCTCAGCCTGTTCCGGCGCGATATCGCGGCAGGCAAGCGCGACGGAGGAGCGGATATTCGGATCGGGATCCGACAGGAAAGGCAACAGCGCCGTTCGTCCATCAGGGACGCGGGCCTTCAGGGCCTTCTGTATTTTCAAGGAACGCACGACGAAGCGGTTGTGTCGCGCGACACGGCCCCGTTCGATGGCATGATGTGCGGCAACGACAGTATCGAGATAACGCTCGACCAGAACCTCGACCGGACCGTCGCGGAGAGTTGCGTCGTCCAGGATATCGGTCACGACTGCACGTCCATTCCGCTCCGGGCCTCGCGGTTCGCCAGGATCGACCATGGAAAACGGCGGGAGGTCGGCTCCGGCTTCCCGCATGGCGTTATGCAGCCCCTCCATTAGAACCTTTGCCGCGTCCATCGTCGCGGTCGGGCCGCCTTTCGCCTTGACCGTCTCGATATGCGCCTTGGTCGCGGACAGGGTTTTGTGGAACTGAGTTGCGATCCGCTCCACCTCGTCGTCACTCATGCGCGGTTCGGGACCTTCGGCGTTGGCTTTTTTCATCTTCTCGATCATCTGCGGGAGACCATCGAGAACTCCCTTCGGCTTCTCCTCGCTCATCCCACCCTCGCTGCCTTGCTTTTCAAGCGAACAGCCCGTGCATCGACCAGGCCTGCTTGTCCCCGTCCTCGGGCCGGCCGTCGCGGCGGAGCCAGAAGCGGCGGCCGTCCTCGTCCTCGACGCGGAAGTAGTCGCGGCTCGGCGCCTTGTCGTGCCACCACTCGTCGCCGATGCGCTCGGCCGGATCGGCACGGACGACGCGATGCGTGCGGCCCCGCCACTCGAAGCGCTTGGGCGGATGATCGGGCATCAGCGCCAGGGTCGCCTGCACGGGCTCCGGCCGATCGAGCAGGCGCGGCGGACGACGGCGTTGCGTGCGCCACACGTCCTTCCTCGCCGAGGCGAGCGGCGCGCGGCGGCGCTGGGCCCGTTCCGGCAGGTGGCTGTCGACCGGCGCGATCGCATGCACGTTGGTCTCGCCGAGACGGCCGACCAGACGGTCGACCAGGCTCGCGACCTCGTCGCCGGCCTCGCGGATCTCGGCCACCAGCGGCACCTGGACCGCGACCAGCGGCTCGGCGACCACGGCGGAGAGGATCGCCACTTCGACGCCCGGTCCCGGATCGATCTGGCCGATGCGGTCGCGGATCAGGCGGAACATCTTCTGCGGATCGCGGACCGCGCGGGCGAAGCCGACCTCGATGCGGGCGACCTCGCCGTCGAGGCGGTAGGCCGCGAGCTCGAGCTTGCGTACGCCCTTCTGCTCCTGGTCGAGCTGGCCGGAGATGCGCTCGCAGAGACGATGCGCGGCCAGCGCCAGGTCGTCCGGATTGCCGATGCCGTCGGGGAAGATCAGCTTGGTGCGGAAGGCCGGCGGCGTACGCACCGGCGACAGCGGCTCTTCCACGAGGCCCAGGATCTGGTCGAGCCGGCGCGCCAGCACCTCGCCGAAGCGCGCGACCAGCGGCGCCCTGGGGGCGGCGGCGAGATCGCCGATGCGCTTCAGGCCGAGGCGGATCAGCGAGCT
>CAZZLX010000490.1:0-3666 GCA_964655235.1 uncultured Rhizobium sp. | reverse complement strand
ACCGTGCTCGAGAACCTGCAGATGGGCGCCACGGTGGCGGATCCCAGGCACTTCGACGAGGATTGCGCGCGGGTCTTCAATCTCTTCCCGATCCTCGACCAGCGGAAGGCGCAGCGCGCCGGCACGCTCTCGGGCGGAGAGCAGCAGATGCTGGCCATCGGCCGCGCGCTGATGAGCCGGCCGAGGCTTCTGCTGCTCGACGAGCCGTCGCTGGGCCTCGCCCCGATGATCGTGAAGCAGATCTTCTCGGTGATCCGAGACATCAACGAGAAGGAAGGCATGACCGTCTTCCTGGTCGAGCAGAATGCCTTCCATGCGCTGTCGCTTGCGCATCGCGGATACGTGCTCGCCAATGGCCGCGTCGTCCTCCAGGGAACCGGCAAGGAGCTGCTGGCGAACCGCGAGGTGAGAGCGGCATATCTCGAAGGTGGCCATTGATGGGCGAGATCCTCGGCACCGGTCTCGGCCTGTTCGTGCTGGTCACGCTGGTGATGTTCGGCTGGGCCGCCTGGCAGACCGGCCAGGCGATCGCCCAGACTTGGCGGCCCTACTGGCACACGATCGTCTACGGCTTGATGCTTGCGGCCGCCGACCGCCTGTTGCTGGTGCTGCTGTTCGGTGGAAAGCTTCTCGCCGCCCCGCCCTATCTGGTCGCGGCCGTCGTTCTGGTCGCCCTCGGCAGCCTCGGCTTCCGCCTGACCCAGGTGCGCAAGATGGTCGGGCAGTACCCCTGGATCTATGAGCGTGACGGCCTGCTCGGCTGGCGCGAACGGCGCTAGCCCAAGCCCGCTAGCAAGGCCTTGGGCCTTAGAGTAGCATTTCGCCATCGCCGCCCGCATTCCGCGGTCGGGAGCCTAAAGTCGACCCGCTTGCGTGCGGGTATCTTCAACGACAGGGAGCCGAACCAACATGCGTAAATTGACGTCCTCGCTCCTCGCTGCCGTCGCCGTCGCGGCGTTTGCCGCAGTCCCGGCCTCGGCGCAGGACATCGGTGTCGCTACTGCCGGTCCGATCACCGGCCAGTATGCGGCTTTCGGCGAGCAGATGAAGCGCGGCGCCGAGATGGCGGTTGCCGACATCAACGCCAAGGGCGGCGTGCTCGGCAAGAAGCTGAAGCTCGAAGTCGGCGACGATGCCTGCGATCCGAAGCAGGCGGTCGCCGTCGCCAACCAGATGGCCGGCAAGAAGATCGTCTTCATGGCGGGCCACTTCTGCTCGTCGTCGTCGATCCCGGCCTCGGCGATCTACAACGAGAGCGGCATCCTGCAGATGACGCCGGCCTCGACCAACCCGGCTCTGACCGAAGAGGCCGCCTCGAAGAAGTGGAACAACGTGTTCCGCACCTGCGGCCGCGACGACGCCCAAGGCCTGGTTGCCGGCAAGTTCCTGGCCACCCAGTACAAGGGCAAGAAGGTCGCGATCATCCACGACAAGTCGGCCTACGGTAAGGGCCTCGCCGACGAGACCAAGAAGGCGATGAACGCTGCCGGCCTCACCGAGGTGATGTACGAAGCCATCACCCAGGGCGACAAGGACTTTACCGCGCTCGTCTCGAAGATGAAGGCCGCTGGCGTCGACGCCATGTATCTCGGCGGCTATCACACCGAAGCCGGCCTGCTCGTCCGTCAGTCGCGTGAGCAGGGCCTGAACGCGCTGCTCGTCTCGGGCGACGCGCTGGTCACCGACGAGTTCTGGAAGATCACCGGCCCGGCCGGCCAGGGCACGCTGATGACCTTCGCTCCGGATCCGCGGAAGCTGAAGACCGCCGAGGACGTGGTCAAGAAGTTCAAGGCCGCGAACTACGATCCGGAGGGCTATACCCTCTACACCTACGCTGCCTTCCAGGCGTGGGCCGCTGCCGTCGCGAAGGCCGGTTCGACCGACGTCGCGAAGGTCTCCGCCGCCCTCAAGGGCATGACCGCCGACACCGTGCTGGGCAAGCTCGCCTGGGACGCGAAGGGCGACGTCAAGGAAGCCGCCTACGTCTGGTACGTCTTCAAGGACGGCAAGTACTCCGAGATGTAATCCCGCCTCGGGATCACGCGAAGGAACGGCCCGGCGCTTCGCCGGGCCGTTTCGTTTTGGGAGCTAGCGACGTCCGCGTCCGCGGCCGAGCCCGATCTTCTTGGCGAAGTCGGAGCGCTGGGCGGCGTAGTTGGGAGCGACCATCGGATAGTCGGCGGGCAGGCTCCATTTCGCCCGGTATTCCTCGGGGCTGAGGCCGTAGGTCGTCCGCAGGTGGCGCTTAAGCATTTTCAGCTTCTTGCCGTCCTCGAGGCAGACGATGTGGTCGGGCATCACCGATCGCTTGATCGCGACAGCCGGCTTGAGCGCTTCGAGCGAGACGACCTTGCCGCCGCCGTTCAGGCTTGCGAGAGAGGCATAGACGGTGCCGATGACCTGGGGGACGTCGCCTGCTCCGAGACGGTTCCGCGCAAGATAGGCGGATACCACGTCGGTGGTCATCCGCAGCAGCTCGTCATGGGGGACCTTCCGGGGCTCCGTGCGGTCGGACATGAGTTGAACCCTTGATTTTCGGCAATCCCCGAACTTGTCTTTGCATGGGGCAAATCAAGTGTCAATTATCCTATAAGACAAAGGTCTATTTAGTTGGCTCATATCTTCGTCTACTTGCGATTTGTCGGTCTCATGACTGCATTCCAAAGCAGCAGCCGGTTGAGGGCCCAGCAATAGCTTGTGTCCAATTGTCCGCCAACCCGGACATATGGTAGAGTTTTAGCTGCGCTTCCTTCCGCCCCATTGCGACGAGATGTCAGACCAAGAGACCATCGGCATCGGGTCCGATCACGCCGGCTACGAACTCAAGACCGCGCTCAAGCAGGAGCTTGAGGCCATGGGCTTCGACGTGGCCGACGTCGGCACGGATTCCGCGACCAAATCGGTGGACTATCCGGATTTCGGGCGCGCGCTCGCCGAGGCGATGAAGGCCGGCAGGTTTTCACGCGGCGTTCTCGTCTGCGGCACCGGCATCGGCATCTCGATCGCCGCGAACCGTCATCCCTGGATCCGCTGCGGCCTCGTCCATGACGAGACCTCGGCGAGGCTCACGCGCCAGCACAACGACGCCAACGTGATCGCGCTCGGCGCGCGCCTGATCGGCGTCGAGACGGCCAAGGCGAGCCTGAAAGTCTTTCTCACCACTCCCTTCGACGGCGGACGGCACGTGCAACGTGTCGCCAAGCTGACGCCCGCTTCCTGAGGAATTTATGACTGCCAAGCCTAATGCCGCGCCTAACGGTTTCTTCGCCGCCAGCCTCGCCGAGCGCGATCCGGAGCTCGCCGCGTCCGTCGGCCGCGAGCTCGGCCGCCAGCGCGAGCAGATCGAGCTGATCGCTTCCGAGAACATCGTCAGTCGTGCCGTGCTCGAAGCGGCAGGCTCGGTGCTGACCAACAAGTACGCCGAGGGCTATCCCGGCAAGCGCTACTACGGCGGCTGCGAGTTCGTCGACGAGGCGGAGACGCTGGCGATCGAGCGGGCGAAGCGCTTGTTCGACTGCAAATTCGCCAACGTCCAGCCGCATTCGGGCGCGCAGGCGAACCAGGCGGTATTCCTCGCGCTTCTGAAGCCCGGCGACACTGTGCTCGGCATGTCGCTCGCCGCCGGCGGGCACCTGACCCACGGCGCCGCGCCGAACCTTTCCGGCA
>CAZZLX010000489.1:0-3684 GCA_964655235.1 uncultured Rhizobium sp. | reverse complement strand
CGCGGGCCGGCCCGAGAACGTCGCCGACCTGGCGGACGATGGTGTCGGTGCAGGCCTTGAAAGTCTCCGGATCGGTCTGGATCTCCTTCAGGTAGCGGCGCTTGAGCCGCTCGGCGGAGAGCTGGATCGGGGTCAGCGGGTTCTTGATCTCGTGCGCGATACGACGCGCGACGTCCGCCCACGCCGCCTGGCGCTGGGCGGTCAGGAGCTCGGTCACGTCGTCGAAGGTCAGCACGTAGCCGGTGGCCTCGTCCTCGCGGATCTCGACGCCGAGGCGCGCGAGCAGGATGCGCGTGCGGCCGCCGCGAACGACCTGGACCTGGTCCTCGGCGAGCTTGTCTGGACGCCGGCGCACCTCGTCCCAGAGCGGCGCCAGTTCCGGCACCGCCTCGACCAGCGGTCGCCCGACCAGGCTTTCCGGCGCCATGCCGAGGCGGCTCGCGGCCGAGCGGTTCGGCAGCGAGATCCGCCCTTCGCCGTCGAGGCCGATGACACCCGCCGAGACGCCCGACAGCACTGCCTCGATGAAGCGGCGGCGGGCATCGAGCTGCCGGTTGGCTTCCATCAGGTCGCTGCGCTGGGCTTCCAGCTGCTCGGTCATGCGGTTGAAGGCCTGCGCCAGCACGCCGATCTCGTCGCCCGCCGAACGCTCCTCGACGCGCGCGCCGAGATCGCCGGCGCGCACCCGTTCGGCGGCGCGCGCCATGCCGGTGATCGGCCGCGCCAGCTGGCCCGCGAAGGTGAGCCCGAGCCAAATCGCCGACAGCAGCAGCAGCAGCGCCACCGCGGCGAACCAGACGATGAAGCTGAACTGCAGACCGGCCGCCCGCGTCTCGATGCTCTGGTACGCCTCGACGGCGCGCCGCGTGCGCTCGGCGTAAGCCAGGGCTGTCGCGTCCACGACGCGCCCGATCATCAGGTAGGCGCCGATGAAGCGGTCGAGCTGGACCACGGCGCGGACCCGGTCCTCGTTCTCGCTTGAGAACACGACGACCTCGCCTTCGGAGGCGCGGTTGATCAGGTCCTCGGCCAGCGGCTCGAGCTCGAGCGCGAAGGTGAGGCCCGCGCGGGCCAGGATCGCGCCGGATTCGGTGAACACGACTGCTTCCGAGAGCGAGCGCGAGCCGGCCCAGGCGGTGAGCAGCGCATTGAAGCGCTGCTGGCTGTTCATCAGCACCGGCGCCTCGCGGGCGATGTTCTGCGCCATCAGCAGGACGTCGCCGCGGATGCTCTTCTGGTGCTCCTCGAGATAGAGGCGAGCGACCGCGTGGCTCTCGTTGACCGCCTTGCGGACGACATCGTCGAACCAGCTCTGGATGCCGAGATGGAGGAACAGGGCGGCGAAGATGGTGACCACGAGGGTCGGCGCCAGCGCCACGAAGCTGAACAGCAGCGCCAGGCGGCGATGGAGGCCGGACCCGGTGCCGTCGCGATGACGCTCGGCCCAGAGCCCGACCAGGCGGCGCGCGACGAGGCCCGCCAGCAGCAGCAGCAGGACGACGTCGAGGGTCAGAAGCAGGATGACCGGCTTCGGCTCCCGGGGCAGCGCCTCGATGCCGGAGAAGGTCAAATAGGTGGCGATCGCGGCGGCGACCGACGCAAGCGTCAGCAGCACCGCCAGCTTACGCGCCAGCGCCACCCGGTCGGCCCAGGCCTCGAACCGCCGCCACGTGGTGACGGCATATCCGGTCGACGCGTCGGTCATAGGTGCAGAATAGACACAGTTGGTGCCGATTTACGACACAACCGCCTTCGCCTGCAACTGTCCGTTTCTCAGCCTTTAGCCGAGAAGGTAGGAGAGCAGCCCGTTGAGCCGTTGCCGTCCTGCCGCAGTCGCAGCAAGGACTTGGCCGTCGTCGACGAGGTAGCCCTCTTCCACCAGGGCGGCCCGGCGCTCAGGCGGCGGAAGCGAATCCAGGCGCGCATAGGGAATTCCCTCCGCGAGCCGCAGGCCCATCATCAGGATCTCCTGCCGGCGCTCGTCGGCGGAGAGGAGCGTCTCTTCGGCCGTGCCGTGGCCCGCCGTTTCCACCGACTGAAGCCAAGTCTCCGGCGCCCGTGCCTGCCGGGTCGCGTACCAGGTCCCGTTGCGGCGGACCCGGCCATGCGCGCCGGGGCCGATGCCGAGATAGGGCTCCATCCGCCAGTAGGTCAGGTTGTGGCGCGACTCCTCGCCGGGCCGCGCGTGGTTGGAGATCTCGTAGGCCGGAAGCCCGGCTGCTTCGAGGATCTCCTGGGTCGCTTCATAGAGATCGGAGGCAAGGTCCTCGTCCGGGATCGCGATTTCGCCGCGCTGGAAACGCGTCTGGAACTGGGTCCCCGGCTCGATGGTCAGCTGATAGACCGACAGATGCCCGCCGGCATGGTCGAGCGCCTGGGTGAGTTCGGCCCGCCAGTCAGCGACCGACTGCCCCGGGCGCGCATAGATCAGGTCGAAGCTGAAGCGCGGGAAATGCTTCGCCGCGAGCGAGACGGCGGCGAGCGCTTCGTCGGGATCATGCTGGCGGCCGAGGAAGCCCAGGTCGGAACGGTTGAGCGCCTGCACGCCGAGGGAGACGCGGTTGACGCCGGCGGCCCGGTACGAGGCGAAGCGGCCGGCCTCGACGCTGGTCGGGTTCGCTTCGAGCGTGATCTCCGGCATGTCGGCGAAGCCAAGGCGCGCCCCTGCCCGGTCGATGATCGCCGCCACCGTGGCCGGATCCATCAGCGACGGCGTGCCGCCGCCGAAGAAGAGGCTGGTCAGCGGCCTCTTGTCGGCGCGATCGATCCACCAGTCGAGCTCGGCCAGCAGCGCCTGGCGCCAGCGCGCCTGGTCGATGCCGTCGGAGACATGGCTGTTGAAGTCGCAGTACGGGCATTTCGACCGGCAGAACGGCCAATGCACGTAGAGACCGAAACCGTTGTCGATGGCCGGACCGCTCATCGGCCTTCGAAGCAGGCAGCGACCAGCTTGCGCAGCGCGCGGGCGCGGTGGCTTGTCGCGTGCTTCTCCTCGGCAGGCATCTCGCCGTAGGTGCGGGGACTTCCCTCAGGCGCGAACATCGGATCATAGCCCCAGCCGATCTCGCCGCGCGGCGGCCACACCAGTTCGCCCTCGACCTTGCCCTCGAAGACCTCGTGGTGCCCGTCCGGCCAGACCAGCGCCAGGGTCGACATGAAGGCCGCGCGCCGGTCGGGGTTCGATCCCAGCTCGTCCTGCACGCGCCGCATCGCCCGGGTGAAGTCGCGCGGGCTTCCGGCCCAGTCGGCCGTGTGCACGCCGGGGCGCCCATCGAGGCCCGAGACGGCGAGGCCGGAGTCGTCGGCGAGCGCGGGCAGCCCGGTCGCCTCCATCGCGGCGCGAGCCTTGAGCAGCGCATTCTCGACGAAGGTCTCGCCGGTCTCCTCGGGCTCTTCGAGGCCGAGCTCGCCGGCCGAGACCACCTGGACGCCCCATGGCGCCAGCAGCTCGACCAGCTCGCCGACCTTGCCGGGATTGTGGGTCGCGAGGACCAGCTTCGGTTCCTTGAAGGGTCGCGCCATCGGGCTCACTCGAACATGACGATGCCGTAGTCGCCGACGACCCGGAAGCCGATGGCGCGATAGGCCGCCTGGGCCGAGGCGTTTTCCTTCGGCGTGAACAAAGCCGAGCGGCCGACGCCCGCATGGCGCGCGGCGAGACGATGCGCATCGGCTACAGCCACC
>CAZZLX010000488.1:0-3705 GCA_964655235.1 uncultured Rhizobium sp. | reverse complement strand
TCGCTCGGCCATCTCGGCCATCCCGAGCGCGCCTGGCGGGCGCTCACCCAGTGGCGCACCTCCTGGCTCAGCCGCGAAGGCGTGATGGCGATCCTGACCTTCCTGCCGGCGCTCGCCTTCGCCTGGTCATGGATCTTCGCGGGCGAGATCTCGAAGCTCGCGGCGGCGCTGACCATCGCCGGTGCGATCGTCACGACGATCTGCACCGCGATGATCTATGCCTCGCTGAAGCCGATCCGCGCTTGGCGCAATCCCTGGACCGTGCCGGTCTACCTCGTGCTCGGCTTCTACTCGGGCGCGCTGTTGATGGCGGTCCTTCTGCATGCCTACGGCTTGCGCGGACCGTTCATCACCTTCCTGATCGTCGTCGTCGGGCTCGTCGGCGCGGCGCTCAAGCTCGGCTACTGGCGCTTCCTCGATCGCGGCGCCGCCGCCAGCACCGCGGAGACAGCGACGGGCCTGGGCTCGATCGGCAAGGTCAAGATGCTGGACCCGCCGCACACCGAGTCCAACTACCTCCTGAAGGAGATGGGCTACCGCGTCGCCCGCAAGCATGCTGGCACGCTCCGCCTCGTGGCGCTCCTGTTCGGCTTCGGCCTGCCGATCCTGCTGTCGCTTCTCGCAACGCTGGGGTCGCCGTCGGTCGCGATCGTGTGCTCGCTGGCGGCGGCCGTCTCGGGCGGAATCGGCATGATCGTCGAGCGATGGCTCTTCTTCGCAGAGGCGAAGCATACCGTGACGCTCTACTACGGAGCGTTGACAGCGTGAGGGCCTCGTGAACGACAGATCCAACCGCACCTTCCCCGTCTCTTGGGACGAGCTGCACCGCGACTCCCGCGCGCTCGCCTGGCGCCTGCTGGAGAAGGGACCCTGGACCGGCATCGTTGCGATCACGCGCGGCGGCCTCGTGCCGGCGACGATCGTCGCACGCGAGTTAGAGATCCGGCTGATCGACACGGTCTGCATCGCCAGCTACGACGACCGCAGCCAGGGCGAGCTGATGGTGCTGAAGCGCGCCGACGGCGACGGCGAGGGCTGGCTGATCGTGGACGACCTAGTCGATACCGGCGTCACGGCGAAGGCCGTTCGTGCCATGCTGCCGAAGGCGCACTTCGCCACGGTCTATGCCAAGCCCGCCGGCCGGCCGCTGGTCGACACCTTCGTCACCGAGGTCAGCCAGGACACCTGGATCCTGTTCCCCTGGGACATGGAAGCGCAGGCGAGCGAGCCGATCGCCCGGCGCCGGGGGCGCTGACGTCAAGGAGAGTCGCATGCCCAAGATCGCGTACGCAGTTTCCGTTGGCCTTCTCTCCTTCATCCTTTCCGTTCCGCTTGCCGCCCAGGCGCCGTCGCAGCCCGAGGCCGCGACCGGCCGCACCGACAAGGTGGCGGTGCATGCCAAGCGCCAGATGGTGGCGGCCGCCAATCCGCTGGCGGCGGAAGCCGGCCGCAGGATGCTGCGCGCCGGCGGCAGCGCCGTCGATGCGGCGATCGCGACCCAGATGGCGCTGAACCTGGTCGAGCCGCAATCCTCGGGGATCGGCGGCGGCGCCTTCCTGGTGATCTGGAACGCCAAGAAGAGGGCACTCACCACCGTCGACGCGCGCGAGACCGCGCCGGCGGCGGCGAGGCCCGATCGCTTCCTCGGATCCGACGGCAAGCCGCTCCGCTTCTACGAAGCGGTGATTGGCGGCAGGTCGGTCGGCGTGCCGGGCGTGCTGCGCGGGCTCGAGCTCGCGCACAAGGCGCATGGCAGGCTCCCGTGGGCGAAGCTTTTCGAGCCGGCGACCGAGCTCGCCGAGAAGGGATTCCCGATCTCGCCGCGCCTGCATGGCCTGCTCAAATCCGAGCAGCACCTGGCGAAGACGCCGGCGGCGGCCGCCTATTTCTACCAGGCCGACGGCAGCCCTAAGCCGGTCGGAACGATCCTGGTGAACAAGCCGCTGGCCGACACGCTTCGTGCCGTCGCCCAGCGCGGGCCGGATGCCTTCTACTCGGGCGAGATCGCGCGCGACATCGTCGCGACCGTGCGCGGAGCGGCGAATGCCGGCGACCTGACCGAGGCTGACCTTGCTGGTTATCGTGCCAAGGAACGGCCCGCCGTCTGCGGTCCGTATCGCCGTTACGAAGTCTGTGGCATGGGGCCGCCGTCGTCGGGCGGGCTGACCTTGCTGCAGATCCTCGGCATCCTCGAAGGCTTCGACCTAAAGGCCGAAGCGCCTTGGTCGATCCGCGGCCTGCATCTCCTGACCGAGGCCGAGCGCCTCGCCTATGCCGATCGCGGGCTCTACATGGCGGACTCGGACTTCGCGCCCGTACCGATGAAGGGCCTGACCGACCGCGCCTATCTCAAGTCCCGCGCTGCGCAGATCAAGCCGCATGCGTCGATGAAGACGGCGCAGCCGGGATCGCCGCCGTTCTCGGCCGCTGCTCTCGGCATCGACGACGCGCTGGAGCTGCCGTCGACCACGCAGATCTCGATCGTCGACCGTTTCGGCAATGCCGTGTCGATGACGACGACGATCGAGGACCAGTTCGGCTCGCGCCTGATGGTGCGGGGGTTCCTGCTCAACAACCAGCTGACCGACTTCTCTTTCTCGCCGGAAGAGAACGGCAAGCCGGTCGCCAACCGCGTCGAGGCCGGGAAGCGCCCACGAAGCTCGATGGCGCCGACCCTTGTGTTCGACAGGAACCGCAAGCTGGCGATGGTCGTGGGCTCGCCCGGCGGCAGCGTCATCATCAACTACGTCGCCAAGACCCTCGTCGCCACGCTCGACTGGGGCCAGGACATCCAGTCGGCGATCTCGTTTCCCAACATAGGCAGCCGCAATGGCCCGACCGAGATCGAGGCCGGCCCGTCGGCACAAGCGATCTCCGCCTCTCTGAAGGCGCTCGGCCACGACACGCGCATTTCCGAGTTCACCTCCGGCCTCCAGGGCATCGTGGTGACGAGGAAGGGCCTGGTCGGCGGCGCCGATCCGCGCCGCGAAGGCGTCGCGCTCGGCGACTAGCTTTCGTCGTCGAGCTTGTGGCCCTCATGCGCGCGTTCGGCGCGGGCCTCTTCTCGTTTCTTTTTTTCGGTCTCGGATTTCGGGCGGCCGAACTTGAGCCGGTTGGCCTCGGCTTCCTTCTCGCGCTCGGCGCGGGCGCGGGCTTTCCGCGCCTGCTTGAGGTTCACGATCTCCGCCATGCAGGAAAGTCTACGCCCTCGACGTTGCTTCGAGAATGGCGTCGAGCTGGGCGTGCAATCCATCGCGGCCGGGGGCGAACACGCCCTTGAGCGCGGCGGTCCCGATCGTGAACGCGTCGGCGCCGGCATCTCGGACGGCCTTGATGCGGTCCGGCGAGTCGATCGAGCCGGCGACGATGAGCTCGCCTTTCAGCGCCTTGCGGGCGGCCTTGGTGAGCTCGATCGGATCGGCCTCGGTCGCGCGATAGGCGAGCAGGTCAACGCCGGCCGCCCCTATCGCTTCCAGGCGGTGGCAGTCCTCGGCCACGCTCTCGGGCGTGCCGCCAAGCTTCGTCGGGTGTCCCTCCGGCCGACCGCAGAAGGGATAGCAGGCAACGCCGGCTGCCGCCGCGAGGATCGGGCCGGCATCGGTGCCGCCGAGCAGCTTGTCGACGCCGAGCTTGGCCGCGGCGTTGGCCGAGGCAACCGCTGTCTCGGGCGAGGTCGAGACGACCTCGAGGTAGGTGGTGGCGCCG
>CAZZLX010000487.1:0-3714 GCA_964655235.1 uncultured Rhizobium sp. | reverse complement strand
GGGGCGTCGGCAGGTTCGGCGTCATCAAGGCCGAAAGGGTCGACGGGCTCGCCGACTTTACTTTCTTGATCGCGATCCCGGCGCTGCTGTTCCGCTCGGTGGTCCGCAACATCCGCTGGGAGACCGCGGATCCCGGCGTGCTGATCGCCTATTTCGGCTCGGGCCTCGTGATCTATGCGATCGCGCTCGTGATCGGGCTCCGCGTCTTCAAGATCAAGTTCGAGGAGGCGGCGATGCTCGGGCTCGCCTGCACCTTCGGCAATTCGGTCCAGCTTGGGATTCCAATGGTTGTCCGCACCTTCGGCGAGCAGGGGCTGGTGCCGCTGATGCTGATCATCAGCTTTCATTCGCTCGTGCTGATCGGTCTGACCACGGTGCTGATCGAGATCGCGCGCGGCCGGGGCGGCGGCGCCAGGTCGGCGGCGGTCCAATCGGCGAAGGGCGCGGCCAGGAACCCGATCATCATCGCGATGGTCGCCGGGCTGGTTGCGGCCGGCTTCGATGTCGGGCTGCCGAAGATGCTGGACGACTTCTTGAGCCTGCTCGGCGCCGCCGGTATCCCCTGCGCCCTGTTCGCTCTGGGGGCCCAGATATCCCGTTTCAAGTTCGCGGGCTCGCTCGCGCCGACCGTGGCGATCCTCATGCTCAAGCTGGCGACGCTGCCGGCGATCGTCTGGATCTTCGGGATCTCGCTTGGTCTCTCCGGCGAGACCGCCGCGGTGGCGATCCTCGCCTCGGGCCTTCCGACCGGCGCCAACGTCTTCATCCTCGCCAGCCGCTACAACGTCTATCAGGCCCCCGTGGTCTCCTCGGTCGTCGCCTCGACCGCACTCTCGCTCGGCACGATCACGCTGCTGATCGCCTGGCTGACGTAACCTCTAGAAGGCAAAGCGCGAGAGTCGGATCTCGTGGCCCCGATGGTGACGGAACAATAAGGGAACATTCGCAACCTTCCAGATGGTAGGATGACCTTTGAACTATTTTCCTGTGCTCCATTCCGCACCTTGCCTTGACTCCCCCCGTCGCCGTGCCATGACTCCGGCCCTTTTCAAGCGGGGATCTGCATGACGCGAGCGTTCGTCTGTCCGGGCCAGGGCTCACAGGCGGTGGGCATGGGAATGGAGCTGGCCCAGGCGTTCCCGGTCGCCCGCGAGGTCTTCCAGGAAGTCGACGAGGCGCTGAAGCAGGGCCTCTCGAAACTTATGGCGGAAGGGCCGCAGGACGTTCTCACGCTGACCGAGAACGCGCAGCCGGCGCTGATGGCGGTTTCGGTCGCGGTGATCCGCGTCGTCGAGAAGGAGTCGGGCAAGCGCCTCTCCGACCTCGCGTCGCACGTGGCCGGCCATTCGCTCGGCGAGTACTCGGCGCTGTGCGCCGCGGGCGCGCTTTCCGTCGCGGACGCGGCGCGCCTGCTGAAGCTGCGCGGGCAGTCGATGCAGAAAGCGGTGCCGGTCGGCGAGGGCGCGATGGCGGCCTTGCTCGGCGCGGATCTCGATCAGGCGAAGGCGATCGCCGACGAAGCGCGCCAGGGCCAGGTCTGCGATCTCGGCAATGACAACGGTCCCGGCCAGGTGGTGCTGTCGGGTGCCAAGGCCGCGATCGACCGCGCGATCCAGATCGCGCCGACCAAGGGCGTGAAGAAGGCCGTCCCGCTGCCGGTGAGCGCGCCGTTCCATTCGGCGCTGATGAAGCCGGCGGCCGATGCGATGCAGGAAGCGCTCGCCAAGATCGACATGAAGCAGCCGAGCGTGCCGGTCATCGCCAATGTTCGCGCAGCGCCAGTGTCGGATCCCGCCGAGATCAAGAAGCTGCTGGTGAGCCAGGTGACCGGCATGGTGCGCTGGCGCGAGTGCGTGCTCGCGATGGTCGAGCACGGCGTCACCAAGGAGATCGAGGTCGGCGCCGGCAAGGTGCTGTCGGGTCTCGCCAAGCGCATCCACAAAGATCTCGAGGCGACGTCGGTGCACACGCCGGCCGAGGTCGAGGCCTTGCTCAAGACCCTCTAGAAGGAGCAGCGCTCAATGTTCGACCTGAGCGGCAAGACCGCGCTCGTCACCGGCGCTTCCGGCGACATCGGCCGCGCCATCGCCAAGGCGCTGCACGGGCAGGGGGCGAAGGTGGCGCTGACCGGCACCCGCGCCGAGGCGCTGAACCAGCTGGCGGGCGAGCTCGGCGAGCGCGCGCACGTGGTCGCGGCCAACCTCTCCGACCCCGCCGACACCGAGCGCCTGGCGAAGGACGCGGAGGCCGCGCTCGGCGGCCAGCTCGACATCCTCGTCAACAACGCCGGCATCACCAAGGACGGCCTCCTGATGCGGATGAAGGACGAGGACTGGCAGGCGGTCATCGAGGTCAACCTGAACGCCGGCATGCGCCTGTCGCGGGCGGCGCTTCGCGGCATGATGAAGCGCCGCTACGGACGGATCATCGGCATCAGCTCGGTGGTGGGCGCCACCGGCAACCCGGGCCAGGCCAACTATGCCGCCGCCAAGGCCGGCATGATCGGCTTCTCAAAGGCGCTCGCCCAGGAGGTCGCGTCCCGCGGCATCACCGTCAACGTGATCGCCCCCGGCATGATCAAGACGCCGATGACCGACGTCCTGACCGACGAGCAGAGGAACCGGATGCTGGAACGAATCCCCCTTGGAAGGCTTGGGACTTCGGACGAAATCGCCGCCGCCGCCGTCTACCTGGCCTCTGGCGAGGCGGGCTACGTTACCGGGGCGACATTGCATGTGAACGGCGGTATGGCGATGCTGTGATTTGGGGCCCCCGGGGGCGGCTGGACCGGCCCCAGGGACTTGTGTTACCACCCGACGCCCGGCCATAAATTCGGCTCGGAACAAGGTTTTTCCGAAGGAAAAGAGAAGATGAGCGACATCGAAGAGCGCGTGAAGAAGATCGTGGTCGAGCACCTGGGCGTCGAAGAGGCGAAGGTCACCGCCAACGCCAGCTTCGTTGACGACCTCGGCGCCGACAGCCTGGACACGGTCGAGCTGGTCATGGCCTTCGAGGAGGAGTTCGGCATCGAGATTCCGGACGACGCCGCCGAGAAGATCCTCACGGTCCAGAACGCGATCGAGTTCATCAAGTCGAAGCAGGGCTGAGGGTCGAGCGCTCGCCCTCTCTTCTTTCGAGGACGGAACGCCCATGCGACGCGTTGTTGTCACCGGTCTTGGTCTCGTCACCCCGCTCGGGGTCGGCGTGGAAAATACGTGGTCGAAGCTCCTGAACGGCGAATCCGGTATTCGCGCGATCCAGAGCTTCGACGTCTCCGATCTGCCGGCGAAGGTCGCCGCCCAGCTGCCGCGGGGTGAGACCAAGGAAGGCAAGTTCAACGCCGACGACTGGGTCGAGCCGAAGGAACAGCGGCGCATGGACCCGTTCATCGTCTATGCGATGGCGGCCGCCCAGCAGGCGATCGAGGACGCGGGCGCGAAGCCCAACACCGAGGAAGAGAAAGAGCGCACCGGCGTGATGATCGGCTCCGGCATCGGCGGCCTGATCGGCATCTCCGAAGGTGCGGTGACGCTGCATGAGAAGGGCCCGCGCCGCGTCAGCCCGTTCTTCATCCCCTCCAACCTGATCAACCTCGCCTCCGGCCACGTCTCGATCAAGTACGGGCTCAAGGGCCCGAACCACGCCGTGGTCACGGCCTGCTCGACCGGCGCGCATGCGATCGGCGACGCGGCGCGGCTGATCATGTGGGATGAC
>CAZZLX010000486.1:0-3717 GCA_964655235.1 uncultured Rhizobium sp. | reverse complement strand
ATGTCGTAGGGGAAGGCGGGAATCTCGCTCATGTGGATGCCGGCGCAGACCACGGTCCCGCCCTTCGCGACCGCACGCAGCGCGCCCGGGACCAGCGCGCCGACCGGCGCGAAGATCAGTGCCGCCTCAAGCGGCTCCGGCGGCACGTCGTCGGATGATCCGGCCCAGGCGCAGCCGAGCTCGAGCGCGAAGCGTCTCGCCTCGTCGTCGCCGGGACGCACGAACGCGAAGACCTTGCGTCCCTGCCACCGGGCGACCTGCGCCACGATATGCCCGGCGGCGCCGAAGCCGTAGATGCCCAGCGTCCGCCCCTCTCCGGCCATCCGCAGCGCCCGGTAGCCGATCAGGCCGGCGCAAAGCAGCGGCGCCGCCTCGACGTCATCGTAGGAGGACGGGATCGAGAAGCAGAAACGCGCGTCGACGACGGCGCAGTCGGCGTAGCCGCCGTCGATCTGATATCCCGTGAAGCGCGCCTGGTCGCAAAGATTCTCACGACCCGAGGCACAATAGGTGCAGGTCCCGCAGGACCAGCCGAGCCAGGGCACGCCGACGCGGTCGCCGATGCCGAACCGCAAGACCGCATCGCCGCAAGCCTCGACCGTCCCGACGATCTCATGGCCGGGCACGATCGGGCATCGGAGGTCCGGAAGCTCGGCATCGACGACGTGGAGATCGGTCCGGCAGACGCCGCAGGCATGGACCCGGACGCGCAGCTGCCCCGGCTCCAGCGGCCCGATCGGCCGGCTCCGCAGCACCAGCGGTGTCCGCGGCGCCTCAAGCACCATCGCCCGATAGGTCGTCATGACCGGTTCCGCGCCATCACCGACCGGCAGAGATGAGCGGCGCCACGGTCACCGCGAGAATGGTCGGGGGCACGACATAGCGCAGCAGGACATGCAGCGCCGTCGAGGTCGCGTCGCCCAGGCCGAGCGCCTCCTTCAGCAGCGCGCGCGGTAGGACCCAGCCGGCAAAGACCGAGATCGCGAGGCCGCCGATCGGCAGCACGATGCTCGAGGTCAGGTAGTCGATCAGGTCGAAGAAGGTCGACGAGGCGAAGATCGGATACGCCGACAGCGGAAACCAGTCGCGCCAGAGATTGAACGAGAAGACCGAGAGGAATCCCGCCAGCCATATCGCCGACGCCGAGACGACGACCGCCTGGCGCCTGGACCAACCGAGGGAGCTGTGGGCGAAGGCGACCGGCATCTCCAGCATCGAGATCGCCGACGTCAGGGCGGCGACGAACAGCAGCGCGAAGAACGCGAAGGCGACCACGCCGCCCATAGGCATCGCCGAGAAGGCGAGCGGAAGCGTGACGAACATCAGGCCGGGGCCGCTGGCGGGATCGAGGCCGTTCGCGAACACGATCGGGAAGATCGCGAAGCCGGCCAGGAAAGATATCGCGGTGTCGCTGACGATCGCGGCGAGGGCGGCGGCCGTCAGGTCGATGTTCTTCTCGGCATAAGCTGCATAGGTCACCATGACGGCGAGACCGACGCCGATCGAGAAGAAGCCGAGCCCGACCGCCTCCAGCACCGTCCGTGGCGTCATCCGGGCGAGGTCGAACGAGAAGAGGTAGGTCAGCGTCCGCGAGACGTCGCCGACCGCGAGCGCGTAGGCGGCGACGGCCAGCATCAGGCAGACCAGGAGCGGCATCAGAAACTTGGCCGCGCTCTCGATGCCGGCGGCGACGCCGCGACCGACGATCACCGCGGCCAGCGCCATGAAGATCGTGTGATAGACGCCGAGGTGCCGCGGCGACCCGAGCAGGGCGTCGAAGCGGGCGTTCACCTCGTCGATGCCGGAGCCCGGGAGGCCCAGGAACGGCGTCTCGACCGCATAGGCGAGCGCCCATCCACCGACGACCGAGTAGAAGCTGAGGATGAGGGCGGAGGCGACGACCCCGAGCGTGCCGGCGGCACGCCAGGAACGCGGCGCGCGATGCGCGGCCGCCAGGATCTCCATGCTCTTGCGGGCATCCCTGCCGCCGGCGCGGCCGATCGCGAATTCGGCGAGCATCAGCGGGGTCACGATGAGCGCGAGACCGGCGAGGTAGAGCAGGACGAACCCGCTGCCGCCGTTCTCGCCGACCTCGTAGGGGAATTTCCAGATGCTGCCGAGGCCGACGGCGGAGCCGATCGTCGCCAGCACGAAGCCGATCCGGCTGCCCCACTTTTCCTTAGGTTCGGTCATCGCGCCGGCCTCCGTCCTACTGCGTCGTCCGGAGCGGCGATGCCTGTACGGCCGCGACGGTCAGCAGCGGCAGGGTCGCCGCCAGCAGGGCCGCGGTGATCAGGAGCCAGCCGACCAGGGAGTAGTCGGAGGATACCAGCACGGCCCCCGTCGCGCGATCGCGGACCTCGCGCGTGACGATGAAGACCTCGTTCAGGTACTTGGTCCCGAGGCTGCTCGCCGCCAGCGCGAGATTGGCGAACGACGCCATCACCGCGAAGAAGGTGGCCTTCAGCTGCTCGGGCGCGTTCTTGGCGATCCAGGCCAGCATCGGGATCATCGCCAGCTGCCCGAGCGGAGATTCGAGCATCGTGTCCATGATCGCGATGGCGCGGGCGTCGACGATGCCGCCGGTCAGAGCCGCCGTCCATTCGTGCAGGCCGTAGTACAGCGAGATGTTGGGCAGCGACAGGATCGCGCCGGCCAGCGTCAGGATGATCACGACATCGGCGATCGATCGCCTGGCGATCAGCGGCCGGAGCGCGAGCATCCCGACAAGTGTCAGCCCCGAGGTGATGAAGCTCAGGACCGAGAGGAACTGCTGGTCGAATCCCAGGACGTCGATCTCCCACCAGCCGACGCCGGGCCCCGGTCCCGGCACGGCCCGGAAGACGAAGATGATCACCGCCGTACCGACGAGCGCATGCCTCTGCTCGATGGGAAGCTCGGCGAGGAGGCGGCGCATCAGGAAGGCGACGATCGCCATGGATCCCGCGAACACGATCTCCTGGTTGAAGGCGATCGGCGCGAGCCCCGCTCCCAGCGTGAAGGCCGTAAAAGCGCCGCCGCCGCCGAGGATCCACCAGTTCGTCTCCGGCGCGGCGCCGTGGACGTCGCGCATCGCCGCGATCCGATCCCGGTCCACGACCTGGCTCGCCAGCCGCCGGATGTCCCGTCGCCGCACGACCGATGCGAGCACGACGCCGGCGACCGAGATCGCCGGGATGCTCAGGGCGAGCAGGTGAATGTCGGCGTAGATCTGCGCCCGCGCCGCCTCCGTCATCTCGGCCGCACCGGCAAGCATCCAGATGTTCAGCGCCGCGACGGCGGCCAACCCCGAGATGATCGCGATTCTCCCGAGGGTCTGCATCGTCGTATGCATCCCCTTGACCGTCTCTTCGGGATATTTCGCCCCCTGCGGGTCGAAGAGCGGAACCGCCTCGACGGTCATCGCATCCGCGACCGCGTCCTGGACGACGTAGCCGATCGGGGCCAGGAGGACGCTGACGACGTACCAGACCTCGAGCGGCAGGACAGACTCCATACGGCCGGGATGCGAGATCAGGCCGTACATGATGCCGATGGAGGCCGCGATCAGGAGCGCCCCGAGATAGATCAAGGCCGCCTTCCAGCGCCACAGCAGGTCGACCGCGTGGCCGAGCGGGATCTTGAGGGTCCAGGGGACCCCGGCCCAGAACGCGAGGGACGCCAGCAGGGAGGCCGAGAAGCCGAAATGTTCCTTCACGAAGAAGGTGCCGACGATCG
>CAZZLX010000485.1:0-3718 GCA_964655235.1 uncultured Rhizobium sp. | reverse complement strand
GTGGCGTTGATCGCGAGATCGAGTTCGCGCAGCGCCCCGGCAACTGCCTCACGGTAGCTCATCTAGAGCTCCTTCAGGCAGCGCGGCGTTTGATTGCCGGGATCTTGGCGCCGTCGGTCACGGCTCCCTCGAAGTCGGTGTTGTGAAGCATGGCCTCGGTCAGGTCGGCGCCGGTCAGGCGCGCGCTGGTCAGCTTGGCGCCGCGGAGATCGGCCCGGCGCAGCACGGCGTTGTCGAGGACCGAGGGATAGAGGCGGTTGCCGGGCAGGACGAGCGGCGAGGCATCGGCGTCTCGGAGGTCGGCGAAGTTGAGCCGGGCGCCGCTCAGGTTGGCGCCGCGGAGGTCGGCCCCGTCCATGCGGCAGCCGCGGAGATCGGCGCCCTGGAGTCGCGCTCCTTGAAGCGAGATGCCGCGCATCGAGACACCGTAAAAGACGGTGTTGCGTGCGACGAGGCCGGTCAGGTGCATGCCGTCGAGTGCCGGACCTCCGCGGAGGTCGACGTCTGAAAGATCGCAGACCTCGCCCTCGCGACCCGTCGTGCGGACCCACAGGTCGTGCAGGCGCAGCATCTCCGGGATCGGCTTCGGCAGCTGCGCGACGGTGCGGCCCTGCGGCTTGTCGGTCAGCGTGCCCGTCATGCTGGCGCCGGAGAGATCCGCATTCTCGAGCTTGGCGCCCGTCAGGATCGCGTCCTTGAGCGAAGCGCCGCGGAGATTGGCGGAGTTGAGGTTGGCGCCTTGCAGATTGACGCCCGACAGGTTGGCGCTGCGGAGGTCGGTCTTGGAGAGCTGACAGCCGACCATGATCGCGTCGGTGAAATCGGTCTGCGCCGCATAGGCCTCGCTGACGTCGGCGCCGGTCAGGTCGGCGGCACCGAGGTCCGCCGCCATGCGGGAGAGGTTGCCGCCCTTCACGCGCTTGGTGATCGAGCCTTCGCGCAGATCGGCGCGGTGGAGATTGGCCCGGACCAGGACGGCGCCGCGCAGCCGGCAGCCGCGAAGGTCGGCCGCGACCAGTCGCGTGCCCTCGAGATTCGCCTCGGTGAGGTCGGCGGCGAAGAAGATCGCTTCGTCGAGGTTGCACTGGGACAGGTCCGCGCCGGCCAGGGTCGCGCCGGTGAAGTCCGCGCCCTTGAGGTTGCTGCCGGACATGATGAGGCCGCTCAGGTCATGGAACTGCAGCACCGCCCGGCGTCCGCCCGGCTTGCTCAGAATGTACTTGAGATGAGCATCCAGAACGTCGCGCAGCTGCGTGTGTGTCACGCGTGGACGTTCCGGCGCCTCGCTCGCCGACATCAATCTCCCCCGTCCTCTCCCGGCCCGCCCGCCCTCGGGCGTTACGGTGCCGACATCCCCGAAACCCGGTACTTACAATAAACGTAAATTCATACCGAATGAAGGCGTGCCGCGGCGAGCCGAAAGACGGCTCGCGCCTAAGGCAGCGGGAGAGTTTGGCATATTCCGGGAGCCGGCGCGACAGGCGGGCCCCGCGACCCCCGGTAGCGTTTCGCCCGTCCGTGTCAGCGCTTGGCCCTGCGACAGGGCCATGGGCACACTCGCGCCGGACGCCGTTCGGGGGGAAGCATCATGGCTCAGGATCTGTTCTCACTTGCGGGTCAGGTGGCCCTGGTGACCGGCGCGTCGAAAGGCCTCGGCCTCGCCATGGCCGAGGCCATGGCGGAGGCCGGGGCGACCGTCGCGATCAACGGCCGCACCGCCTCCACCTGCGAGGAACGGGTCAAGGAGTTCGCGGCCAAGGGGCTCAAGGCCTCCGCCGCGGCCTTCGACGTCACCGATCCGGAGGCGTGCAGGAAGTCGGTCGACGACGTGATCAAGCGACACGGCAAGCTCGACATCCTGATCTGCAACGCCGGCAACCAGATCAGGAAGCCCCTGGTCGACTGGGAAATGGCCGACTGGCACAGCCTGATGAACACGCACCTGACCTCGGCCTTCGTGCTGGGCCAGGCGGCGGCGAAGCACATGATCCCGCGCGGGTCGGGCCGCATCATCATGATCGGGTCGATCATGTCCCTGCTGGCGCGGCCGACCGTGCACGGCTACACGGCGGCCAAGAGCGGGCTCTGGGGCCTGACGCGGACGATGGCGGCTGAGCTGGCGCCAAAGGGAATCAACGTCAACGCGATCGCGCCGGGCTTCTTCGTCACCGACATGAACACGGCGCTGGTCGACAATCCGGACTTCAAGTCCTGGATCGAGAAGCGCGTGCCGATGGGGCGCTGGGCCGATCCGAAGGAGCTCGGCGGCGCCGCGGTCTTCCTCGCGTCCAAGGCGGGTAGCTACGTGAACGGTCATCTATTGACCGTCGACGGCGGTCTGGTCACCTCCGTCTAGTAACGGCGCGTCACGTCAAGTAACCGCCTGTCGCACGGCCTGTGCGCGGCGCGCACACCAATCGCACAACTCTGTTTCCTTGGCGCCACACCGCCCATAAAGCACCCATGGGCGGGCATCTGCATGCGCGGGTCCGAGTTTTTGCTGCAACGGCCATCCAGCCGGAAGCAACAGGAGCTCGCCATGAACATCTCGCACAAGCTTCGGCAACTCGCGTGGGGAGCTGCCATCCTCCTCGCCACGACCTTCGGGACTACCTCGGCCTTCGCCCAGGGCGGTGAAGGAAACGGCACGGCATTCACGCCGCAGAGCGGCTTCTGGACCAACCCGAACGAGATCAACGGCCGCGGCCTCGTCCTCCAGCTCAACAGCAAGGGCGAGATCTTCGCGAGCCTGTTCATGTTCACCGACTGGGGCCAGGCCACTTGGTACGTGGTCGACACCGCGGGCAGCCCGGACGGCCGCTCGGGCCAGCTGCAGCGGTTCGTCGGAGGTCAGGCGCTGAACGGCGACTATCGCACCGCAATGTTCGACGGCTTCGTCGGCACGGCGTCCTTCTCGTTCGACAGCCCGATCAGCGGCACGCTGACCTTCCCGGGCGGCACCATGAGCATCCAGCGATACAATTTTGTTGCCGGCGGCGTCGCCAGTGGCCCGCAGGCCGGCGCGCCCGGCGGCGGCTGGTGGTTCAACTCGGCCGAGAGCGGCCGCGGCTTCTTCCTCGAAGCGCAGGGCGACTCCATGCTGCTCGTCATCATGGGCTACGACGACGCCCATCAGCCGGTCTGGTACACGACGCGCGGCGCCATGACCACCCCGCAGCTCTTCCAGGGCCAGCTGATCGAGAGCTATGGCGGTCAGACCATGGGCGGTGAATACCAGCAGCCGAACGCCGCTGTCGGTCGCGGCAACATCACGGTGCAGTTCGCCGACGACCATCAGGGCATCATCACGCTGCCCAGCGGTCGCCAGACTCCGATCGTGCCGTACACCTTCTGAGTCGAGTTCCTGGCCGATCGGGTGGACCGCGGTCGCGCCCGATCCCAGAAAAAGAAAGGGCGCCTCGATCGAGGCGCCCTTTCGTTTTCAGCCCGGCTGAGAGCCGGACGTTTACGACTTCTTCTCGAGGTTCCAGAAGACCATGCGCGGAAGGTCGAGGATGCCCTCGACGTTCTTGCGATAGCCGATCTTCGCCAGGTACTGGCCCATCGGAATGTAGGGGACGACTTCGTAGAAGCGCTTCTGGAAGCGGTCGATCCAGTCCTTGCGCTGGGCGTCGCCGCTGATCGTCAGGAACTCCAGACGGGTCTTCTCGAGCTGCTCGTCGCAGGGCCAGCCGAACCAGTTCTTGCCGTCGCAGGG
>CAZZLX010000484.1:0-3726 GCA_964655235.1 uncultured Rhizobium sp. | reverse complement strand
ACGAGCCCATCGCGAACTCGTCCATGTTGAGCTTGCCGAGCATGACCGCGCCGGCCTGCCAGAGCTTGGCCGAGACGGTCGACTCGTACGGCGGCTTGAAGCCGTCGAGGATGTGCGAGCCGGCGGTGGTCAGCACGCCCTCGGTGCAGAACAGGTCCTTGATGCCGAGCGGGATGCCTTCGAGCGACCCGCCCTCGCCCTTCGCCAGGACCGCGTCGGCGCGGGCGGCATCCGCCTTGGCGCGCTCCGGCGTCTCGGTGACGAAGGCGTTGAGGGCGCGGGTCTCCTCCATCGCCTTCAGGTGCGCTGCTGTCAGCTCGGCCGAGGAGATCTTCTTTGCCTTCAGCGCAGCCCGCGCCTCGGCGATCGTCATGTGGGTGAGCGCGCTCATCACTCGACCACCTTCGGCACGACGAAGAAGCCATGCGCGCCTTCGGGCGCGTTCTGGGTCACCTTCTCGGCGTCGCCGCCGTCGGTCACGTCGTCGGCGCGCATCGTGAGCTTCATCTGGGCGACCGAGGTCATCGGCTGGACGCCGGTCACGTCAACCTCGTTCAGCTGCTCGATCCAGCCGAGGACGCCCGAGAGCTCCTTGGCCATGTTGTCGAGCTCGGCATCCGGTACCTTGATCCGCGCCAGGGTGGCGACTTTCCGGACCGTATCTTTGTCCAGGGACATGCAGTAGGTCTCTAAGGGCAAGAGGAACGCGCCTTGCGGTCGGCCCTCGAAATCGGGTCGGCCTCGGCACGCGCTCCATGTTGGCAAAGTGCGCTGCACCGTATCATCGGGCCATGGCGATCCGCAACATTTCCGAACTCAAGTCCTTGATAAAAAGAGGCGATCGGCTGCTCGGGCTCGACGTCGGAGAGAAGACAATCGGGCTCGCGATCGCCGATGCGACGCTCAGCATCGCGACGCCGCTGGAGACCATCCGGCGGACCAAGTTCACCAAGGACGCCGAAGAGCTGTTCAAGGTGATCGAGGGCCGCCAGGTCGGCGCGCTGGTCGTGGGATTGCCGCTCAACATGGACGGGAGCGAGGGGCCGCGCTGCCAGTCGGTCCGGCAGTTCGCCGCCAACCTTCTCAAGAAGCGCGACCTCGAGATCGCCTTCTGGGACGAGCGGCTATCCACCGCGGCCGTGACCCGGACCCTGCTCGAGGCCGACGCGTCGCGGAAGCGCCGGGGCGAGGTCGTCGACAAGATGGCGGCCGGCTACATCCTCCAGGGCGCGCTGGACATGATGGGCCGTTAGGTACCTCCGCCGGCATGATCGCGGCGCTGGGCGCGGTCGGCCCGATCTTCGCGCTGATCCTGATCGGGTGGGCCTTGCGCCGGGCACCCTGGCTGCCGGAGCCGTTCTGGCTCGGGGCCGAGCGCGTGGTCTACTGGGTCCTGTTCCCGGCGCTGCTGACCACCAGCCTCGGCGCGATCGACTGGGCGAAGCTTCCTGTGCCGGGAATCGCGGTCGCGGTGGTCGGGTCCCTGCTCGCGATGACCGTCCTGTCGCTCGCCGTCTCGATGGCGCTCCGGTTCCCGCCACCGCAGCTGACCTCGGTGGTCCAGGGCTGCCTCCGGCCGAACATCTATATCGGCTTCGCCGCCGCGGCCGCCCTCTGGGGCGCGACCGGTCTCAGCCTCTTCTCGCTGGTGGTGGCGATCGGCATCCCTTTGGTCAACCTGATCGCCGTGATCCTGCTCAGCCGCCACGGATCCGGGGCGCCGAGCTGGGCGCAAACATTCCGGCAAATTATCCTCAATCCGATCATTCTCGGCGGCTTGGCCGGTATCGCGCTTAGCCTGAGCCCGGTCCGGCTTCCGATGCCGTTCGCGGACACGCTCAAGCTGCTGGGCCAGGCCTCGTTGCCGGTGGCGCTGCTTTCGGTGGGCGCCGGCCTCGACTTCTCGATGCTCCGGGAAGCCAAACTTCCGCTTGGAGTCGCCAGCTTCGGTAAGCTTCTCGTGCTCCCCGCAATCACTTTCGGCTTTTGTCGCGCGCTCGGCCTCGATCCGGTGGCGACCGCGATCTGCACCCTCTTCAATGCGCTGCCGCCCTCGCCTTCGTCTTATGTCATGGCCCGGGCGATGGGTGGAGATCACCGTCTGATGGCGGCGATTCTCACGCTTCAGACCGTTATATCAATTTTGAGCCTCCCGCTCATCTTGATGTATCAGTCTTGAGTTGGCGCTGCCTTTTGCGTTCAGCTCGTCCGAGCACTCGGAAACGGCAGCAAATCCGGCCTCAACTCATCCGCAGCCCACGACAGGAAGGTAGTTCGAGCCTTCGCAGTCGCAGCATGCGCGCAACGCCTATCCAGGCCGAACCGGCTGGTGTAAGGACTGGGCTTTAATGGCTTCGCCTCCGCGTCCCCCCTTAAAGCACCTCCTCGGCATCGAAGGCATGAACCCCGACGAGATCGTCGGGCTTCTCGACCTCGCCGAAACCTATGTCGACCTGAATCGCGGAGCCGATAAAAAGGCCTCGGTTCTGCGCGGCCGAACGCAGATCAACCTGTTCTTCGAGCCCTCGACCCGCACCCAGATGTCGTTCGAACTCGCCGGCAAGCGGCTCGGCGCCGACGTCCTCAACATGTCGGTCGCCTCGAGCTCGACCAAGAAGGGCGAGACGCTGATCGACACGGCGATGACGCTGAACGCCATGCACCCGGACGTCCTGATCGTCCGGCACCATGACTCAGGCGCCGTCAAGCTGTTGTCGGAAAAGGTCAATTGCTCGGTCATCAATGCCGGCGACGGGACCCACGAGCACCCGACCCAGGCGCTCCTCGACGCGCTGACCATCCGCCGCACCAAAGGCAAGATCGGCGGCCTGCTGGTCGCCATCTGCGGCGACGTCCTGCATTCGCGCGTCGCCCGCTCGAACATCCATCTTCTCAACAGCTTGGGCGCCCGCGTCCGCCTGATCGCACCCCCGACCCTGCTCCCCTCCGCTGCCGATCGCCTCGGGGTCGAGATTTTCACCGACATGAAGAAGGGCCTGATCGGCTGCGACATCGTCATGATGCTGCGGCTCCAGACCGAGCGGATGCAGGGCTCCTTCGTCCCCTCGATCCGCGAATATTTCCACTTCTTCGGCCTCGACCGGCAGAAGCTCGCCCTGGCCAAGCCGGACGCCTTCATCATGCATCCAGGTCCCATGAACCGCGGCGTCGAGATCGACTCCGAGGTCGCCGACGACATCGACAGATCCCTTATCCGTCAACAGGTTGAGATGGGGGTCGCGGTCCGCATGGCGTGCCTCGACGTGCTGTCGAGGAACCTGCCGGACGCCGGCCGGAACGCGCCGTGACCAGGATCGCGTTCACCAATGTCCGTCTGATCGACCCGGCGAGCGGCCGCGACGAGACGGGCGAGCTCCTCGTCATAGATGGAGAAATCGCCGATCTCGGGCCCAAGCTGTTCGACCGGATTCCCGCGGACGCCTTCGTCATCGACGGCAAGGGCGCGGTCCTCGCCCCGGCCATCGTCGACATGCGGGTCCAGCTCCGCGAGCCGGGAGAGGAGCACAAGGAGAACTTCGACACCGCGAGCTAGGCAGCCGCCGCCGGCGGCGTCGGCACCATGGTGGCGCTGCCCAACACGCGCCCCCCGGTCGACGAGCCGTCGCTGGTCGAGTTCGTCGAGCGCCGGGCGAAGACGGTCGGGTTGGTCGACATCCGGACCTATGGGGCGGTCACCAAGGGCCTCGCCGGCAAGGAGCTGACCGA
>CAZZLX010000483.1:0-3727 GCA_964655235.1 uncultured Rhizobium sp. | reverse complement strand
TCGGTACCAAAGTGACGAAGATGCCGAAGAACAGCTTGGCCACTTCGGCGATCGGGAACCAGGTGAAGCCGGTCGCCGGCCTGAGACCCCGCGGCGTGATCACCCAGGAAAGCCACGCGAGCGCCAACAGCACGGCGACGCGCACCGCGGCATCCAGGGTCACGACCGTGCCGAATACCGTCCAGCGCGCCTCCGGCGTCCAGATGCCGGTGACCAGGACCACGGCCGGCACAAGCATGAGCAGAAGCAGATTGGCCGCCCCGTCGACGCCGAAGGGCTCGTTGCGCAGCGGCGAGGTGTCGCGCGCGGCGAGCCGGCGGTCGAGCAGGTAGAAGCCCGCCAAGAGCGGCAGCGCAACGGTGAGCATCGGCAGCAGCAACGCCTTCGTCGGCCAGAAGAAGTCGACGCCCTTGAGGAAGCCGACGAACAGCGGCGGATCACCGAGCGGCGTCAGGGCGCCGCCGATGTTGCCGACCAGGAAGATGAAGAAGACCAGCAGATGCGCCCGCGACGCACGCCAGGCATTGGCGTCGATCAGCGGCCGGACAAGGACCATGCAGGCGCCGGTGGTGCCGGCGAAGCTGGCGAGCACCATGCCGCCGGCGAGCGCCGCAGTATTCGAGCCAGGGGTCCCGGTGAACGCGCCACGCAGCCGGATGCCGCCAGAGATCACGTAGAGGGAGAAGAGCAGCGCCAGGAACGGTACGTATTCCTCGATCATCACATGCGCGGTGGCCCCGCCGGCCGCGGCGGCGCCATGGACAAGCGTCGCCGGCACCAGGAACGCGGCGGCCCAGAAAGCGGCGACGAGGCCATGGCGCGCATGCCAGAAGTGCGGCGCCACAAGGGGCAGGAGCGCGATCGAGAGCAGAAGCCCGGCGAACGGCAGAGCCCAGAGAATCCCGAGCGCCTCGCCCGGCAGCTCGGCCGCGGCGGCAGGCGGGGCGATCAGGAAGAGGAGGAGAAGAGTGACGGCCGTACCGCGAGTTCTCACGCCGCCAGATGCTCCCCGCTCTTCCGCCTCGGCCACTGCATCACGCCGACCAGAAGCGCGAGCGCGAGCCCGATCACATGCGGATAGGGTACATCCCACGAGGTGACAAGATTCATCGCCGCGTCCAGCGGCGCCGGGAAGCAGAGAAGCAGGCCGGCGATCGCGAGCAGGATCCGCTCGAGCCGCGTCGTCGAGGTGACGAACCTGGCCTTGAGCGACCCGGCGAAGGCGGCAATGCCGGCGGACGCGACCAGCGTGATCCAGATGACCTCGGTCCCGCCGCCGCCCTTGGGCAAGGTCAGCAGCAGGCCGACACCGTTCGGATCGAGCACGAACATGAACGGCGTGACGAAGGCGGGCATCGTGTACTTCCACGACTGCAGCGTCGTCCGGTACGGATCGGCGCCGGTGATCGCGGCCGCTGCGAAAGGCGAGAGCGCGGTCGGCGGCGACACCTCGGAGAGCACCGCGTAGTAGAAGATGAACATGTGCGCGGCGAAGTCGGGCACGCCGAGCTTGATCAGCGCCGGCGCGGCGATCACCGCGCAGATGATGTATGAGGCGGTCACCGGCACCGCGAGGCCGACGATCCAGACGATGAGTGCCGTATAGACCGCGGTCAGCACCAGGCTGCCGCCGGCGAGGTCGATCGCGATCGAGCTGAACTTGAGGCCAAGGCCCGTCAGCGTGACGACGCCGACGATGATGCCGGCGGCGGCGCAGGTGGTCGCGGCATTCAGCACGCCGATCGAGCCGTCGGCGAGCGCACGCACCAGCTTCGCCGGCCCGACCGCGGTGTCGCGGCGGAAGAAGCTGACGGCATAGGCGATCACCGTCGACCAGAACACCGACAGCGTCGCCGAGAAGCCGGCGAGCATGAAGCCGATGATCGCGATCAAGGACAGGAAGTGGAACCAGTAGCGCCGGCTGATCTCGCCGACCGACGCGACCTCTACGCGCTCTCCGGTGTCGCGGGCGTACTGGCGCACGTCGAGCTCGACCATCACGAAGAGCGCCAGGTAGTAGAGGATGGTCGGGATCACCGCCATCCGGATCACGTCGAGGTAGGAGATCTTTAGGAACTCGGCGATCAGGAAGGCGGCGGCGCCGAGCACCGGGGGCGAGAGGATCGCGCCTAGGCCGCCGGCGGCGAGGAGTCCGCCCGCCGCGTCGGCGGGATAGCCGATCCGCCGCAGCATCGGCCAGGCGACCGAGCCCAGCGTCACCGTGGTGGCGACGCCGGAACCGGAGGGGCCGCCCAGCAGGAAGGACGCCAGCACGACGGTGCGTCCGGACGAGCTCGGCTTGCCGCCCATCGCTGCGAACGAGAAGTCGATGAAGAACTTGCCGGCGCCCGACTGCTGCAGGAAGGCGCCATAGATCGTGAACAGGATGATCAGCGTCGAGGAGACGTCGACGGCGGTGCCGAAGATGCCCTCGAGCGTCATGTAGAGATGACCCACCAGCCGGTCGATGCCGTAACCGCGATGCGTCCAGGGCTGGGGCAGCGAGGGGCCGACCAGCGCGTAGAGGAGGAAGCCTATGGCGACGACCGGCATGATCCAGCCGGAGGTTCGTCTTGCGGCTTCCAGCACCAGCACGATGAAGATCGCGCCCACGATGACGTCGGCCTGGTTCGGGAGCGACGAGCGATCGGTGAAGTCGTCTCCGCCTTGCAGCATGTAGACGATGACGGCGATCGATGCCGCGGCCATCGCCCAGTCCCACGGCATGATCCGGTTGCGGAAGCCGCGGGCGATCGGGAACAGGAGGAAGGTCAGGACCAGGATGCAGGCGACGTGTACGGGGCGCAGCGTCTGCGTCGCGACGATGTCGTAGGCGGTGTAGAGGTGGAAGAGCGAGATGCCGACGGCGAGCGCGGTGACGAACGGCGCCAGCATGCCCTTGAGGCGATGGGTGGCCCCTTCTTCGGCCTCGATGAACTCGGCCGCCTTCTTCAGCGCGTCTTCGCTGACCGCGGCATCCTTCGGCGCCTTTTCTTCCGCCATCCGTTTCCCCTTCAAACGGTGCGGCCCCGATCCTCAGCAGATCGGGGTCGCGGACCTTCCGGCTAAAGCGTCGCCGCCTATTTGACGGTGATGCCCTTCTCGGCGAAGTACTTGATCGCGCCGGGATGGAAACCGACCGGCGTGTTCTCGTTCTTCTGGTACTTGAGATCGAAATTCTTGGCTTCGGCATGGACCGCGATCAGGTCCGGCTTCTTCTCGAACATCATCTTGGTGATGTCGTAGGCGACCTTCTCCGACATGCTCTCGTTGACCACGAGCAGGTTCCAGACGCTGGCGATCTGGTTGTCGCCGGTCATGCCCGGATAGATGTCCTTGGTGATCGTGTCCTTCGCGTACAGCGGCCCGTACTTCTTGTTCATCGCCTCGACCGCGTCGGCATGGTCGATCATCTTGATCTTCACGCCCGGCGTGGCGCCGAGATCGGTCACCGCCGAGGTCGGCAGGCCGCCGACCCAGAAGAAGGCGTCGATCTTCTTGTCCTTGATCGCGTTCACGGACTCGGCGACGCCGAGCCGCTCACGCTTCATGTCCTTGTCCTTGTCGAGGCCGATCGCCTCGATCAGGCGGAAGGCCATCACCTCGGTGGCGCTGCCGGGCGACCCAGTCGAGACGCGCTTGCCCTTGAGGTCGGCCATCTTGTTGACGCCCATGCCCTCGACCGACACCACGTGCATGCGGTTCGGGTACGCCACCATCAGCGTGC
>CAZZLX010000482.1:0-3734 GCA_964655235.1 uncultured Rhizobium sp. | reverse complement strand
GGGCCTGGTCGATGTGAAGGTTGTGCATGATGGTGAAGAGCCACCCTCTGAGCCCCTGTCCCCCGGGTCGGGGCTGCCACAGATGTCCTCGTCCGAGCGCACGCTCGAGGCAGTCCTGGACCAGATCGTCGGCGCGATCCGGATCGCGGAGCAGCGCCCGGGCGTAGCGGCGGAGCCCGGGGATATGCGACAGGAGCTCGGCTCGGCTCATCATGCCGATGCCATCCGCCCGTCCGCGGTTCCCCACTCGACCGACATCCGGCGCCCCCGCCTCGATGCACGCGACGGGGCGGGAAACCGCCCCCTCACACCCGTCAACGAGCCCGGCCGCGGCCTATTCCAAGGGACATGGTTTTTTTTGGCGGCTCCGCCCGGGCGCCCGTGTATATGCTGCCGGAAGTTTCCAACTAGAAAGTCGCGTTTAGGGGAGTCGCCCATATGAATCTCAAGGATCTAAACAGCTGGTCGCTCGACCATCAGATGAAGGGCGTGCCGGGCAACATGAAGCCGACCCGGCTCGGCCGCACCGGCGACAAGCGCTGGAACATCCTGAAGGAGGACGTCCCGCTGCCCGCAGCCGTGCTTCTCGACTCCGCGCTCAGCCAGAACAGCGCCTGGATGCGGCGCTTCCTGGAAGCGACCGGCGCCTATCTCGCCCCCCATGGCAAGACCACGATGAGCCCGCAGCTGTTCAAGCGCCAGCTCGACGACGGCGCCTGGGGCATCACGGTCGCCAACACCCACCAGCTCCAGGTCGCCCGCGACCACGGCGTCAAGCGCGTGATCATGGCCAACCAGCTCGTCGGCAAGCAGGCCATCCGCTACGTGATGAACGAGATCCGCAGCGACAAGAGCTTCGACTTCTACTGCCTGATCGACTCGGTCGAGGGCGTGAAGCTGCTCGCCGACGCCGCGAAAAAGGAAAAGGTCGGGCGCCCGGTCCAGGTGCTGCTCGAAGGCGGCATCCCCGGCGGTCGCACCGGCGTCCGCGACTTCAAGACCGCGATGAAGGTCGCCAAGGCGATCGCGGCGGCCTCGCCCTATCTTGCGCTTCGCGGTATCGAGGGCTTCGAAGGCCTGATCCGCGAGAAGACGCCGAAGGAGACACAGAAGAAGGTCGACGAGTTCCTGGGCTTCCTCGCCGACATCGCGGTCGAGGTCGGCAAGGCCGGCCTCTATGCAAAGGGCGAAGTTCTGCTCTCGGCCGGCGGCTCGTCGTTCTATGACCGCGTGGTCGAGCGCTTCCGCAAGGCGAAGCTCGACCGCAAGGTCCGCATCGTCATCCGCTCCGGCTGCTACCTGACCCACGACGAGGCCGGCTACGCCAAGGCGTTCGAGGACGTACTCAAGCGTTCGAAGGTCGCACGCGACCTCGGCAACGGCCTGCAGCCGGCGCTCGAGGTCTGGGCCTATGTGCAGTCGCGGCCCGAGCCGACCCGCGTGCTGGTGACCATGGGCCGGCGCGATGCCGGCGCCGACTCAGGCTGGCCGACGCCGATCAAGTGGTTCCGCCCCGGCAAGCACTCCAAGCCGGCGGCGATGCCGGAAGGCCATGTCTGCGTCAATATGAACGACCAGCACGGCTATCTCGACGTGCCGGCGAACTCGCCGCTCAAGGTCGGCGACCTGATCGGCTTCGGCATCAATCATCCGTGCACGACCTTCGACAAGTGGCAGGTGATCCACGTCGTCGACGACAAGTACAAGGTGATCGAGAGCCTGCGGACGTTCTTCTAGGAAAGAGAGGGCATCGCCGGGGCCTCAGGCGAGACCCTGGCGGCCCATCTCGAGGAACTTGTCGCGCCGGCGCGCGCGCAGGCTGCCGCCGTCGAGCGGCGTGAGCTTCCTCAACGCCGCTTCGATACGGTCGCCCAGCGCATCGAGCGCCTCCGCCGGCTGGCGGTGCGCGCCGCCGAGCGGCTCCGGCACCACCTCGTCGATGACGCCGAGCTTCAGCAAATCCTGGGCGGTCAGCTTCATTGCTTCCGCCGCGTCCTGCGCCTGCTCCGCCGAACGCCAGAGGATCGAGGCGCAGCCTTCCGGCGAGATCACCGAATAGACCGCATGCTCGAACATGATCACGTGGTTGCCCGACGCGATCGCGATGGCGCCGCCCGATCCGCCTTCGCCGATCACGCACGCGATCAACGGCACCTTGAGGCGGAGACAGGTCTCGATCGAGCGAGCGATGGCTTCGGCTTGGCCGCGTGCCTCGGCATCGATGCCGGGATAGGCCCCGGCCGTGTCGACAAAGGTGATGACCGGAAGTCCGAAGCGGTCGGCCATCTCCATCAGGCGCTGCGCCTTCCGGTAGCCCTCGGGCTTAGCCATGCCGAAGTTGTGGCGGACACGCGCCTCGGTGGTAGCGCCTTTCTCGGTACCGAGGACGACCGCCGAAAATCCGCGGAAGCGGCCGATGCCGGCCATCATCGCCTTGTCCTCGGCGAAGGCACGGTCGCCGGCCAGCGGCGTGAAGTCCTCGACCAGGTGCTTGATCGCGTCGGACGCATGCGGGCGGTCCGGATGGCGCGCGACCTGAACCTTCTGCCAGGGCGTGAGCTTCTGGTAGGTCTGGCGGAGCTGGCGCTCGATCTTCGCCTGGAGCTTGGCGACCTCCTCGGCGATGTTCACGCCGCCGCCGTCGCTTAGGTGGCGAAGCTCCTCGATCTTGCCTTCAAGCTCGGCGATCGGCTTCTCGAATTCGAGGGGCTGCTTCATCCGTGGATCCCTGGGGCCCGGCCCGGATAAGGGCTTAGGCCGGCAATGTCAATTAACGCCGGCGCCGGGAGAGCGGATGCCGCTCCGAGACCAGCCGGCCGAGCCGGTCCTGGGCGACGTGCGTATAGATCTGGGTGGTGGCGATATCCGCATGCCCCAGCATCTGCTGGACGCTGCGGAGATCGGCGCCGTGGTCGATCAGGTGCGTGGCGAAGGCGTGCCGGAGCACGTGGGGCGAGAGCCGCCTGGGATCGATGCCGACCTCGCCAGCCAGCGCCTTAAGTGACTGGCCGAAGCGCTGCCGGGTCAGGTGGCCTGAATCACCCCGTGATGGGAAGAGCCATGGCGAGGCCTTGAGCTTCGGCTGCGCATCGCGCTCGACCCGATACGCCGCGACCGCTGCGAGCGACGCCTTGGTCAGCGGCACCAGCCGCTCCTTGTCGCCTTTGCCGCGGACCAGAAGCACCGGGGCGTCGCGCTTGAGCGGCGCAAGCGGGAGACTAACCAGTTCCGAGACACGGAGGCCGGTGCCGTAGATCAGCTCGAGCAGCGCCACCAGGCGCAGGCCCTCGAAGCCGCCGCGTGCGTTCGCCGCATCGATCAGCTGCTTCACCTCGGCCTCGCTCAAGACCTTGGGCAGCGGCCGGCCGAGCTTGGGGGAATCGAGGATGGTGGTGGGGTCGTCCGTCCGGACGCCCTCGTCGAGCAGGAAGCGATGGAACTGGCGAAGCGCCGAAAGCCGCCGCGCCTGGGTGCGCGCCGACATGCCGGCGCTATCCAAACCTGCGAGATAGGCCCGAAGGTCGTCGGTCGAAGCCGACGCCGCCGTCCTGCCCCGATTGCGCGCGTGCGCGGCGAAGTCCTCGAGATCGCGGCGATAGGCAGCGAGCGTGTTGGCCGCGGCGCCGCGTTCGGCTGCCATCATCTCAAGGAACGATCCGATGTGGCGGTCTCGGCTCACAATCCGGAAGCGACCGCAGCCTCGACCGCCAGCGCGCGGGCATCGGCGGTCATGC
>CAZZLX010000481.1:0-3734 GCA_964655235.1 uncultured Rhizobium sp. | reverse complement strand
CGTCATCATGGTTCCGGCGGCGTTCACGCTGCAGACCGGCAAGGACCATTGGGAGGTGCTGTGCCGGGCGCGCGCGATCGAGACCGAGACCTATTTCCTCGCCGCCGCCCAGCACGGGCCGCACACCCGGGGTAACGAGACGCGCCACACCTACGGCCACTCGATGGTGGTCGATCCCTGGGGGCAGGTGACGGCGATGGCCTCCGATGGTGTCGGCGTGGTCTCGGCGCGCATCGACCCCAAGCGGGTCGAGAAGGTGCGCCAGATGATCCCGGTAGCGCAGCACCGGGTGCTCTAGCCCATCTCTGCTTCAAGCGGCTGCGGCGAGCTTCTTCCGGCGCATCGCCAGCAGGCAGAGCGCCATCACCGCGAGCAGGATCCCGACGAAGGCCCAGTAGCCGGGCCTGGCAGGGGCGCGGCTGCCGAAGGCGTTCACGAATCCGACCCAGATGTAGAAGGCGCCGGCCCCGTGCAGCCACGACCAGGCGCGCGGACCGATCGCGGCGGCGGTGCGGTCGAAGGACGTCGCCGCCATTGCGACGATGAACCCGTAGCCGATGCCGCCGGCGACGAACATCCCGATGGAAGTCTCCTGCTTGAACGTCTCCGGCAACGCCAAGGCGAACGCGGCGAGCGCGAGCGCATGCATGCCATGCGATATCGCGAAGGCGAGGCCGAGCTGCCGGCGGTTGCGGCGCTGCCATCGCGTCCAGGTGCTGGGCCAGAAGCGGACCAGCGCCGCGGCGCTGTAGGCGAGGCAGAAGAGGACGAAGGACGTGCGCGCGGTTGCGCGGACGGCTGCGCGTGTCGATTCCGCGTCGAAGCCATGCGCCGCCGCGTCGCCGAGCACGATCGCCGCCAGCAGCACGGTGATCGTGGCGAGCAGGGGCCATCCCTCGAACAGGCTTCGCCGCATCCTCGTCTCCGTCGCGTTCATGTAAGCGATGATTACATGCGCGGCCGGAAGTGCGCAAGGAATGTTTGCGCCGCTTACATTCACGAACCCGTGCTGGTAGGATTTCGGGAATGGCCGCTCCCCGCAGATCCTCGCCCAAGGTTCGCTCGAAGCCAGCGCGTGGTTACCACCACGGCGACCTGCGCCAGGTTCTGGTGTCCTCGGGTCTCGAGCTGATCGAGAAGGAGGGGACGGAGGCTCTCAGCGTCCGCGAGGTGGCACGCCGGGCCGGCGTCTCCTCGGCCGCCCCTTTCCGGCACTTCCCGAGCCGCACTGCACTGATGACCGCGATCGCGGAGGAGGCGATGCGGCGTTTCCATGCCGAGTTCGTGAAGGCGCAGGAGAAGGCGCCGAAGGACGATCCGCTGGCACGCTTCCGTGCCATCGGCATCGCCTATCTGCGCTGGGCCTTCCGCAACCCGACGCATTTCCAGATCCTCTCGGACCGCACGCTGTTCGACTTCGAGGGCGCGGCTGAGCTCCGCCGCCTCGACGAGGAGATCCGATCGGCGATGGAGGAGGCGGTGAAGGCCGCGATTGAAAAGAGCCAGCTCCGCAGCGCCGATGCGCGCCTGCTGCATCTCACCGGGCGAGCCCTCGTCTATGGTCTCTCCCGCATGCAGGTGGACGGACACATGCCGCGCTGGGGCATCGGCGAGAACGAGGCGCAGAAGATGGCCGAGGCCGCGCTCGACCTGTTCGCGGCCGGACTAAAGCGAGCCTAGCCCCGGAGGCATGCGGCGAACCTTGGTCGCCTGCTCGAAGGCGTAGGCGAGGCGCAGCAGCTTGGCCTCGCTCCAGGCGCGGCCGGCGAAGGTGGCGCCGATCGGATAATCGGGCGTGTCCTTGCCGTTGATCCCGGAGGTGAAGCCGGTCGGCACCTGCACGCTCGGATATCCCGGCTTGGCCGCGATGCCCGCGCCGGCATTGGCCGGGAACAGCACCGCGTCCAGCTTGTGCCGGTCCATGTAGGCATCCATGCCGAGCGTCTTGGCGTGCTTGAGATCCATGCGCCGCGCCGACTTGTATTCGGGCTCGGAGAGATCGCCCTTGGTCGCGGCCGCGGCAAGGAACAGGTCCTGCCCGAAGCGGAGCGCCTTCTCCGGATGCTCGCGATTGAAGGTGATGATGTCGTCGATCGTCCTCATCGCCGTGCCCTTGGCCCATTTCTTGAGGTAGGCCTCGAGCCCGTTCTTGAGCTCGTAGATAAAGACGATCGGCGCGCGCTGGACTTGGTTGAAGGTCGGGCTGAAGCGGTTGCGGTTGAGCACCGCGACCTCGGTGCCAGCGCCGCCGATCCAGCCCTCGGTCGGCATGTTGGCGCGGACGATGACGGCGCCGAGATCCTGCAGCGCCTCGACGGTCCGGTTCATGACCTCCTTAGAGCGCGGCGAGAGCGGGCCGTAGTAGACGTCGTTGCCGGGATCGCGGGGGTCGCTCGGCACGCCGATGCGGGCGCCTTTGAGCCCGTCCTTGTCGAGATGTTCCAGGTAGTCGTCGGGCCGTTTCTGTTTCTGCGTCGCCGGGTCGAGCGGATCGACCGCGGCAAGCACGTTCAGCATCAGCGCGGAGTCGCGCACGGTCCGCGTCATCGGCCCGGCGGTGTCCTGGCTGTGCGAGATCGGCAGGATGCCGGCGCGGCTGATCAGCCCGACGGTCGGCTTCACGGTGACGACACCGCTCTGGGTCGCAGGCGAGAGCAGCGAGCCCGAGGTCTCGGTGCCGATCGTCGCGGCCGCCATGCCGGCGGCGACCGCGACGCCGGAGCCGGCGCTTGATCCGCCGGGCCCCACGATTGGAATGCCGTCCTTGTCCTGCTCGGGCGCGAAGGCGTTTTTCACCTGGCCGGCGATCGAGCTGTACCCCGTCGGCATGCCGACCGCGAGGATGTTGGCGAACTCGGTCAGGTTGGCCTTGCCGAGGATGACCGCGCCGGCCTTCCTAAGACGCGCGGTCACGGTCGCGTCGCGCTTCGCCTGCGCATCGGCCAGCGCCAGCGACCCGGCGGTGGTGTGCATGCGGTCGCCGCTGGCGATGTTGTCCTTGATCAGGATCGGCAATCCGGCGAGCGGACGCTTCTTGTCGGCCTTCACGCCGTCGAGCTTGCCGGCGATCTCGATCGCATCCGGGTTCACCTCGCGCACCGAGTTGATCTTCGGCCCGCCCTGGTCGTAGGCCTTGATGCGCGCGAGATAGTCCTTGGTCAGCCTGGTCGCCGTGGTCCGGCCCGAAGCGAGCTCGTCCAGCAGCTCGCTCAATGACGCGTTCTCGACGCCCATGCTTCCCTCCCTTACACCGCCTTGATCAGCCTCTCCGCGATCTCGCCGCCATCGGCGGCGAGCCAAGTCTCGTTGACGCGGATCGGCAGCATGTCAGCAGCGATCTCCGGCATCTTCAAGCCGGCCGCCTCGGCGCGGGATCGGAACGCCTTGATGTCGCCGCCGCCGGCAAGGCGCAGCTTGGCGATGTTGCTGCCGTCCGGGATCCGCTCGATCGTGAAGCGGCCGGAGGCTTCGAGCTGCTTCAAGGCCGGCTCCCACATCGCCTTGGCCTCGTCCCAGCGCTCGGCCATGCCGTCGAGGAAGTGGTCGGCCACGACCGCGAGCTGCCACACCTGCGAGAGCCCTCCGCCGTGGCGGCGCCGGTCGTGGTAGAGCCCGTCGATCAGCGCAGCAGGTCCGGCCAGCACCGCGCCGAACGGCGTGCCGAAATACTTGTAGAGCGCCCATAAACAACCGTTTTGATGGTCAAATTGCCTGGGGCAGTTGCATCAAAGCGG
>CAZZLX010000480.1:0-3757 GCA_964655235.1 uncultured Rhizobium sp. | reverse complement strand
CGCATGCGAGCCGACGAAGCAGCCGTAGTGCTCGAGCGTGCCGAAATCGAGCGGCAGGTCGGCCATCGACGCCGGCAGGATGCCGCCGGAGGCACCGCCGGGCAGATAACCCTTGAATGCGTGGCCATCGAGCATGCCGCCGCAGAACTCCTCGACCAGTTCGCGCGCCGTGACGCCGGCCGGCGCCAGCACGACGCCCGGCTTCTTCACCCGGCCCGAGACCGAGAAGGAACGCAGGCCCTTGCGATCGCGCCGTCCGTGCCCGGCGAACCACGCGGCACCCTTCTCGGCGATGTCGCGCACCCACCACAGCGTCTCGATGTTCTGAACCAGCGTCGGCCGGCCGAACAGTCCGACCTGGGCGACGTAGGGCGGCCGATGGCGCGGCAGCCCGCGCTTGCCTTCGATGCTCTCGATCATCGCCGACTCTTCGCCGCAGATATAGGCGCCGGCGCCGCGTCGGAGATGGATCTTCGTCGCCCGCGAAAGACCTGCCGCCTCGACCTTCGGGATCTCGGCCAGCAGCATCGCGCGAAGCTCAGGGTACTCGTCGCGCAGATAGATGTAGACTTCGGCCGCCTCGACCACCCAGGCGGCGCACAGCATGCCTTCGAGGAAGCGGTGCGGATCGATGCCGAGGTAGTGGCGGTCCTTGAAGGTGCCGACCTCGCCTTCGTCGCCATTCACGCACATCAGGCGCGGGCCGGCCTCCTGCCGCACCAGCTTCCATTTGCGCCCCGTCGGGAAGCCGGCGCCGCCGAGGCCGCGAAGGCCCGCATCGTCGATGCGCCTGATCAGCTCATCCCGCGTGATGCGGCCGTCGAGGCAGTCACCCAGCAGCTTGTAGCCGCCCTCGGCGATGTAGGCCGCGTAGTCCTTCTTCGGCGTATGCACCTCGTGATGGGCGTCGAGCGCCGCCTTCACCTTCTCGGGCGTCGCCTGGAAGACCTGCTCGTGGCCGACGGCGCACGCCGGCGCCTTGTCGCAAGCGCCCATGCAGGGCGCGCGGATGACGCGGACCATGGCGGGATCGAGCGTCGCCTCGAGCTCCTTCAGCAGCTTCTCGGCGCCGAACATCTCGCACGAGAGGCTGTCGCAGACACGGATTGTCTTCGCCGGCGGCGCCGTCTCGCCTTCGCGCACGATGTCGAAATGCGCATAGAACGACGCGACCTCGTAGACCTCGGCCTGGGCCAGCTTCATCTCATAGGCGAGCGCCGCGAGATGCGCCGCGGACAGATGGGCGAACTTGTCCTGGATCAGGTGCAGGTATTCGATCAGAAGGTCGCGCTGCCTGGGCTTGTCGCCGAGCAGCGCCTGCACGTCCGAAAGCGCATCGGGTTCGACCTGGCGGCCCTTCGGCTGCGCGCGCGACTTGCGTCGGCCTTCGCCGCCGCGGGCGTGCTTGCGGATTTCAGCGGGCGCTTGGGACATCGAGGAGCTGCTTACCGGTTATGCGCGGGGAATCAGGATAGGTGTGTCGGGACGGAAACGTCGTGACCGTAAGCCCTATCGACCGATAGACGCGGTCGATCGGTTAGAAGCCCAGCATCTCTTCGAGCGGCCCCTTGGGAAGCGGCACCAGGAACCAGATCTCGAACATCACGAAAAGCGCGAGCGAGATCGCGATGCCGATCGCCGCGCCCTTGGCCAGCGGATACCTACCGAAGTGCCACATGAACAGCGCGATGTAGATCGCCGACGAGACATAGATGCCGATGAAGTTCATGACGAAGATGTAGACCAGCATCGGCCCCAGGACCGCCATCACCTGGCTGAAGGCCTTGGTGGTGACGAAGGTCTGTCCGGCGGCCGGCTTGTCGACCAGAGCCTTAACAAGCGTGACGGCGCTGGAGATCGCCAGGATCAGCCCGATGTAGAACGGGAAGTATCCGGCGGCCGGTCCTTCGATCGGCCGCCAGTTGATGCCCAAACGCAGGCTGTCGCTGATCACGACGCCGGCAACCGCCATCAGCACCAGCGCCACAATGATTTCCATCCCTCGGACGGAAATCAGCGCGGGCGAGGAATCGTCCGCATCGCTCTCGTGGGTGCTCATGTCGTCGACGTCTCCGCTTCGATCGGGAGACGGCCCGCCGTCAATGGCAGGCCGTCTGTCTTTTAACCTACTTGTTGAGGAAGTCCGCTTCCTTCATCAGGTCGTAGTGCGTCTTCTCCGCCGTCTCGACCCATTTGCGGTACTCCGCACCGGTGAGGACGGTCGGGTTGAAGGCGCCCTGCTCCATGAACGAGCGCCAGTCCGGCGTCTGCATGACCTTTGTCATCAGGTTCACATAGAAAGCGGTCTGGTCGGGCGTAATGCCGCCGGCGGCAAAGATGCCGCGCAGCATCTGGTACTCGACGTTGACGCCCGACTCCTTGCAGGTCGGGATGTCGCTCCACGCCATCGTCGAGGTCACCTTGTCGGTATAGGTGCTGCGCTTGGCATCGAACAGGCAGAGCGGCCGGAGGCTGCCCGCCTTCCACTGCGCCACCGCCTCGATCGGGTTGTTGACCGTCGAGTCGACGTGCTTGCCGACCAGCTGGACCGCGACCGCGCCGCCGCCGGCGAAGGGCACATAGGTGAACTTCTTGCCGCCGGTCAGGCGCTCGAGCGCGACAGTGATGATCTGGTCTTCCTGCTTGGAGCCGGTGCCGCCCATCTTGAACTGGCGATCCGGGCCGTCCTTCACCGCATTGATGTACTCCTGCGCGGTTTTGTAAGGCGCCTCGGCGTTGACCCACAGCACGAACTGGTCGAGCGCCATCATCGCGATCGGCGTCAGATCCTTCCAGTTGAAGGGCGTGCCCGTCGCCATCGGCGTGGTGAACAGGTTCGACAGCGTGATGATGATCTTATGTGGATCCTTCGGCGACCCCTTGATGTCGAGGAAGCCCTCGGCGCCGGCGCCGCCGGCCTTGTTCACCACGATCAGGTTCTGCTTCATCAAGTTGTGCTTCTTGATGACGCCATCGATGAAGCGCGCCATCTGGTCCGCGCCACCGCCGGTGCCGGCCGGGATCAGAAAGGTGACGGGGCGCGTCGGCTCCCACGCGGCATGCGCCGGGGCCACGGCCGCGACCGCCAGCATCGCCGCGCCGAGCAGCAGATTCTTGATCCTCATGGTGTACCCTCCTCCTTGGTTTGGGTCGCCGGCGTTGTTCTCGCCGGCTCTACGATCGGCGGAGCGTAGTTCCGGGCGAGGCCAGCGTCCAGCAAACCCCGTCACGCCGGACTGGCCTGACGGAGCTTTGCGAGCACCAGGTTGATCAACGGCAAGAACAGAAGAATGACGCCCAGTCCGAAGATCGTGCCAACCAGGGCGTTCGACCAGAAGATCGACAGGCTGCCCTGCGAGATGAGCATCGCCTGTCTGAACGAACTTTCAGCCATGTCACCGAGCACCAGCGCCAGGACCAGCGGCGGTAGCGGATACTTGAGCTTGTTGAAGACGTATCCGACGACCCCGAACAGGGCCATCATCCACACGTCAAACATGGCATTGTTGATCGTGTAGGCGCCCACGGCGCAGATCACCACGATCGCGGGCGCAATGATGCTGAACGGCACCCGGAGGATCGCCGCGAACAGCGGCACGCAAGTGAGCACGATCACCAAGCCGACGACGTTGCCGAGATACATGCTGGCGATCAGTCCCCAGACGAAGTCCTTCTGCTCTACGAACAGCAGCGGCCCCGGCTGCAGGCCCCAGATCAGCAGGCCGCCCAGCAGCACCGCCGCGGTCGGCGAGCCGGG
>CAZZLX010000479.1:0-3761 GCA_964655235.1 uncultured Rhizobium sp. | reverse complement strand
CGAGCGAGGAAGTCGGCTCGCCGAACAGCATCAGCTGCGGGCGCAGGGCCAGCGCGCGGGCGATCGCGGCGCGTTGCGCCTGGCCGCCGGAGATCTGGGAGGGGTAGTGGTTGCGCTTGTCGGCGAGGCCGACCTTGTCGAGCAGTGCCAGCGCCTCCTCGGTCACCTCGGCCTTCGGGCGCTTCTGGACGTGGACTGGCGCCTCGGTGACGTTCTCCAGCACGGTAAGATGGGACCAGAGATTGAAGCTCTGGAACACCATCCCCAGCTTCTGGCGGAGGCGGTCGAGCTGGGCCGAGTCGGCCGGTTCGCGGCCGCCGCCGCGCCTGTCCTTGAGCTGGATCGTCTCGCCGGCAATGGCGACGGTGCCGCCGTCCGGCACCTCCAGCATGTTGATGCAGCGGAGCAGGGTCGACTTGCCGGAGCCCGAGGACCCGAGGATCGCCAGCACCTCGCCGTCATGGGCTTCGAGCGTGATGCCCTTCAGCACCTCGAGCGGGCCGAAGCGCTTCGTCAGCCCATCGACAGCCACCGCGGGACGCGACCCGTTCTTCATCGCCCGATGATGGCACGGGCCGGAAAGCGGGGGCAAGGAAGGGGCGAGCGCGTTATGATCTGGACAAGAAGGATGGTGCGACCATGACCGACGACGCGACCAAGACCGAGGCCGAGTGGCAGCATTGCCTGACGCCGGAGCAGTTCCGCGTGCTGCGCGAGCACGGGACCGAGCGGGCCTTCACCAGCCCGCTCGACGGCGAGAAGCGCCAGGGAACCTTCCGCTGCGCCGGCTGCGGGTTGGATCTGTTCTCGTCCGAGGCCAAGTTCAACAGCGGCACAGGCTGGCCGAGCTTCTTCGCGCCGATCGCCGAGGATGCGGTCGCGACCACCGAGGACAACAGCTACGGCATGCGCCGGGTCGAGGTGCATTGCCGGCGCTGCGGCGGTCATCTCGGCCACGTGTTCCCGGATGGACCGAAGCCGACCGGACTCCGCTACTGCATGAACGGCGTCTCGCTGACTTTCGAGCCGAAGCAAGGCTGAGCCGCCTGTTCCCGCCAAGCCGCATCGTCTGCCTCACCGAGGAGACGGTCGAGACATTGTATCTGCTGGGCGAGGAGGATCGGATCGTCGGGATCTCCGGCTATGTCGTCCGACCGCCGCAGGCGCGACGCGAGAAGCCGCGCGTCTCGGCCTTCACCTCGGCGGACACCGGCAAGATCCTGAAGCTGGAGCCGGACCTGGTTCTGGCCTTCTCCGATCTTCAGGCCGACATCGTCGCCGACCTCATCCGTCGCGGCATCGCGGTGCATGCGTTCAACCAGCGAGGTGTCGCCGGCATCCTCGACATGGTGCGGATGCTGGCGGCGATGGTCGGTGTCTCGGATCGCGGGACAGCCCTCGCTGATCGGCTGCTCGCGAATGTCGACGCCGTTCGGCAACGAAGCGCCCGCTTGCAGAGGCGCCCGCGCATATATTTCGAAGAGTGGGACGAACCGATGATCGCCGGCATCGGCTGGGTCTCGGAGCTGATCGAGGCGGCCGGCGGGATTGACGTCTTCGCCGATCGCGCACACGGCCAGTCTGCGAAGGAGCGCATCGTCACGATGGACGAGGTGATCGCGCGCTCGCCCGATATCGTTATCGGCTCATGGTGCGGCAAGAAGTTCCGGCCGGAGAAGGTGAGGGCGCGTCCGGGCTTCGGGGATCTCGCCATGCACGAGATCAAGTCCCCGCTGATCCTGCAGCCGGGCCCGGCCGCGTTGACCGATGGGCTGGCAGCGCTGGAGCGGATAATTCACTGCGGCAGCGAGTCTGCATCGACATAGAGCGTGCAGTCCGGATGCCGGCGGAGCGCCGTCGCCGGGCAGGCCTCGCCGATGGGATCCTTCAGCGTGCGATGCACCGCCTCGCGCTTCATCGGCCCCGGCACCACGCAGAAGATCGTCTCGGCGCGGAGCAGCCGCGGGATCGTCAGCGTCAACGCCGTCCTGGGCACGTCATCGATGCTCTTGAAGCCTCCGTCGCCGGCCTGCTGATGGCGGCAGACCGGATCGAGCTCGATGACCTTCACGTCGACCGGATCTTTGAAGTCGGCGACCGGCGGGTCGTTGAAGGCGAGGTGGCCATTCACGCCGATGCCGCAGCAGACGATGTCGATCGGCGCCTCGTTGAGGAGCTTCGTGTAGTCGCGGATGCAGTCCTGCCCGTCGGCGGTCGGTTTCATCAGATGGACGGTGCCGGCCTTGACCCGGTCGAACAGCACGCGCTTCAGCCATGGGCCGAAGCGCTGCGGCGCGTCCTCGGGCAGCGTGTGGTACTCGTCCATGTGGAAGGCCGTGACCTTCGACCAGTCGATCCCGGGCGCCTCGGCCAGCGCATCCAGCATTTCCTGCTGGCTGGGCGCGGAGGCGAAGATCATGCGGACGCCGCCCTTGGCCTCGATCGCCGCCCGCATCGCGCGGGCGACGGCGGTGGCGGCGGCGCGACCCATCTCGTCTCGGGTCGTATATCGGCGGACATCCATTCTGGGCTCCCCTGGGCCGCGATTTCGTCCCAACCTCTGGCATGGGCCGACGGGCCCCCGCAATCCCCGGGCGAGCGCGGCGGATTTACCGTTTCGCTCATGGACGGTTGCGCGCCTCGCCTCCCGGGGTAGACTTTCCTTTATGCAAACGCGGGGCGGATCTGGCCGAGGGCGGCCGCAATGACCTCGGCGGAGCCCGATCTCCGGCCCCAGGCGCGCAGCCATGGCGCCGGCCGCAGGCGGGCGCCGGCCTTCGCGGCCCTCGATCTCGGCACCAACAACTGCCGCCTGCTGGTGGCGACCCCGACGCCGGGCGGCTTCCGCGTGGTCGACGCCTTTTCCCGCATCGTGCGCCTGGGCGAGGGCGTGAGCCTGAGCGGCGTGCTGTCCGAGGCGGCGATGGACCGCACCATCGACGCGCTCAAGGTCTGTGCCGCCAAGATCCGCCGCCAGAGCGTCGCCCGGGCGCGCATGGTCGCGACCGAGGCCTGCCGGCGGGCCATGAACTGCCAGGACTTCGTCGAGCGAACCCGCCAGGCGACCGGGCTCGACCTCGAGATCATCTCCTCCGGCGAGGAGGCGCGCCTGTCGCTCGCCGGCTGTGCCCCGCTGCTCGATCCGTCGCGTCCCTGGGCGCTGGTCTTCGACATCGGCGGCGGCTCGACCGAGCTTTCCTGGGCACGCGTCGTCGATGGTCGCCCGGTGGTCGAGGGCTGCGTCTCGCTGCCGCTGGGTGTCGTCACCTTGGGCGAGCGGTTCCCGCACGGCGTCAACGGCGCCTATGCGGACATGGTCGCCGAGGTGCGCGCGATGCTGGAACCGTTCGACGCCGAGCACCGGATCTCCGAGATCCTGGCTGACGGCGGCGTGCAGATGCTGGGGTCGTCCGGCACGGTCACCACGCTCGCCGGAGTGCACCTCGACCTGCCGCGCTACGACCGCAACCGGGTCGACGGCTTCCTGCTGGGGTTCGAGGCCATCGACGAGGTCACCCGGCGGATCGCCGCGATGCACGTGTCCGAGCGCGAGCGCCACCCTTGTATCGGCCGGGAGCGCGCCGACCTGGTTCTGGCCGGCTGCGCGATCCTGGAGGCCATCTGCCGACGCTGGCCGGTTGGGTCGGTGCGCGTCGCCGACCGCGGCGTGCGCGAGGGCATCCTCCTCGCCCTCATGGCCGAGACGGGGCGCGCGTGAGCGATTTCGGCGGCCGCCGCCAGAAGGCGGTCAAGGTGAAGAC
>CAZZLX010000478.1:0-3765 GCA_964655235.1 uncultured Rhizobium sp. | reverse complement strand
ACATGACCGGGCCGGAAGGCCGGCCGCTTCGCGCCGGCTCGTCCGTCAACGACATCATGGGCGGCATGTTCGCGGCGATCGCGATCCTGGCCGCCCTCAACCAGCGGCGCGACACCGGCAAGGGCCAGTACGTGAAGAGCGCCCTGTTCGAGAACTGCGCTCTTCTGGTCGGCCAGCACATGGCGCAGCAGGCGGTGACCGGCAAGCCACCGAACCCGATGCCGAACCGCATCTCGCCCTGGGCGATCTACGATCTCTTCGACACCAAGGACGGCGAGAAGCTGTTCATCGGCGTCGTCACGGATGCACAATGGAAGCTGTTCTGCGAGGAGTTCAAGCGGCCGGATCTGCAGAACGACCCCAACCTTGCCACCAACAGCCAGCGCGTCCACGCGCGCGCGACGATGATCCCCGAGATCCAGAAGATGGTCGGCGCCTTCACGCGGGCCGAGCTGATGGCGATCTTCGAGCGGATCGGCCTTCCCTTCGCGCCGATCACCAAGCCCGCCGACCTGTTCGACGACCCACACCTCAACGCCTCCGGCGCCATGGTCGAGCTGACCAACCCCGAAAACGGCGCCCGCGCCAGGTTGCCGGGCCTGCCGATCGAGATGAACGGGGCGCGCCTGCCGCTCCGCCACGACGTGCCTAAGCTGGGCGAGCACACGGCCGAGATCCTGGCCGAACTGGGATACGGCGCGGACGACATCGCCCGCATCGCGGGATGAACCTCCGGCGTATCACGCATCGCGACATCGGCTGGCACGACCGCTTCTTCGCCTTCGTCGATGGCGTTTTCCGGGCGGGCAGCACCTTCCGAGGATGGCGCGACCTCGGCGGCTGGCATCCCGGCTACGAGGTCTTCGCCATCGAGCAGGATGACGAAATCGTGTCCACCGTCGGACGCGAACGCCTGCAGCTCGTCATTGAGGGAAAGGCCATCGAAGGACACCAGCTCGGCGCCGTCGCTACGCGCGCGGACCGTCGCGGCCAGGGACTCTCGCGGCGTTTGCTGACCTCGGTGCTGGACGAGGTTGGCGATCGGCCCGTGATCCTTTTCGCCAACCCGCAGGTGCTCGACTTCTATCCCCGCTTCGGCTTCACCCGGCTCATGCAGAAACGGTTCGCCGCCGACATCGAGATCACGCCGGCAACTCCCGCGCCGACGCTGGATATCGACAACGCTGGGGATCGCGCCTGGCTCGAAAACCTTTGCCGGCGGGCATCTGCGCCCGGCAGCATCTTTTCCGCCCGCGACTACTATCCGACCCTGCTCTGGCACCTGATCTACAAGCCTGTGCCGGTGTTCCGGCTCGATGACGATACAGCGATGGTGGCGAGCACCGTTGGCGAAGGCCTGATCCTTCACGACGTGATCGCGGTGCGACGTTTCGACCTGCAAGCGGCCTTGCCGCGTCTGACGTCCGGCTGGATCCAGCGGGTGGAGTTCGGCTTCGGGCCGGAGGACTGCTGGCCGCCGGCCGAGTTCTCTCTCGGGGACGACGCCGACACGCACTTTTTCGCTCGCGGCCTGCCTTCCTTGCCGACCGGTCCGTTCCGCTTTCCGGATCTGGCTCAGACCTAGGTCGAGAGAAAGCGCCGCTCGCCGCCTTCCAGGACCAGCGCCGTCAGCCGGCCGCTCATGAAGGCGCCGGTGTCGATGCCGATGCGATTGGCGCGGATCTCCGGCTCGCTGGAGATCGAATGCCCGTGGACTATGACGCGGCCATGATCGGCTTCCGAGTCCAGGAACTCGTGGCGGATCCAGAGCAGGTCGTAACGTCGCTGGCGATCGAGCGGAACGCGCGGTCGCACTCCGGCATGGACGAAGAGATAGTCGCCTTCCTCGTGCCTCAGCGGCAGGCCTTCGAGAAATGCCCAGTGACGCTCCGGCACCGAGAGGTTGAACGCCTCCTGCATCCGTATCAGCCGTTCCTCTGCCGAGAGGTCGGAATCCGGCGCGACGCCGTAGCTCTTGAGCGTCTCCAGGCCGCCGAACCTCAGCCAATTCTCGCCGACCCAGGGATCGACGAGGAAACGGCACATCGTTTCCTCGTGGTTGCCAAGCAGGTGAACGACCTCGTCGAGCGGCGGCGGATGGTGAAGCAGGTGGTCGATAACCTCGCGCGAATCCGGCCCGCGATCGACATAGTCGCCGAGATAGACCGCGACCGTGCGCGCCGGCCGCGACCGCGCGAGGTCGGCTTCGATCATCGCCTCCAGCCTGATCAGCAGGTCGAGGCGGCCGTGAATGTCGCCGATGGAATAGACGCGCGTGCCCGAGGGAACCGTCGCGATCACGACTCCGCGGCCATCCCGTGCGCCTCGCGTTCCAGGACATCGAGCGAGGCACGGTCTTCTCCGTCGACGACGATGCTGGCGACGGAGAGGCAGGTCGCGAGATTACCGGCGACCGAGCCGTCGTGAACGCCTTCGACGGCAGCAGCGGCAAGGATGGCGATCAGCGCCCGCTCGGCAGCGAGCTCCGCCTGCTTGACCAGCGACCGGACCGGCTCGGAGCGATCGCGCGGGATCCCCTCGTGGCCGACCCTGAGCCGGCGGCGGAGACGGCGCAGCGGCCGCACCACCTCGAAACGCCAGGACTGGGTCGAGGCGATCAGCGTGGCGCCCTGCTCGCGGGTCAGGCCGCGCGACCGGACCCCGAGCCAGCACGCATACAGCAGCAGGACGACGTCGAGGCCCCGCCGGTCCTGCAGGTCGAGGCAGGCGGCGGGAACCCCCGGGCGGGCGTAGAGCGCCTCGGCGAAGCTCGGGAAATCCGTGGTCGGCATCCTTGGGTCCCGGGGTTTGCCCTGGCCGATCAGTTGCGCTAGGAGACTGGCGAGGGGCAGCGGCTTTGGCAAGCCGGCCTTATGATGAAGCTCACATGGACGATCTGGAACCGCTTCGCCGCAAGCTCGCAGAACTGGAAAGCGAGCATCGCGACCTGGACGACGTCATCTCGCGGATGAACGACGCGGTGCCGTTCGACCCGTTGCGCCTGCAGCGGCTGAAGAAGCGCAAGCTGCAGCTCCGAGACATGATCGAGAAGCTTCGGAGTCAGCTGCTCCCGGACATTACGGCGTAGGGCTTCCCCGGCCTTGCCACGGGCCGCCGCGTCCCTATGATCCCGCGCTTCCTTTTCCGCTAGGATCGTCAAATGGCCAAGGCCCCCCTCGTCGGGATCATCATGGGAAGCCAGTCGGACTGGGCGACGATGGCCCATGCCGCCGACGTGCTGAAGGCGCTGGCCGTGCCGTTCGAGACCCGGATCGTCTCCGCCCATCGCACCCCGAAGCGCCTGGTCGCCTATGCCGAGGGTGCGGCCGGCCGCGGGCTCAAGGTTATCATCGCCGGCGCCGGCGGTGCCGCGCACCTGCCCGGCATGTGCGCCTCGATGACGGCGCTGCCGGTCCTCGGCGTGCCGGTCGAAAGCCAGGCGCTGAAGGGCATGGATAGCCTGCTCTCGATCGTCCAGATGCCGGGCGGCATCCCCGTCGGCACGCTGGCGATCGGCAAGGCGGGCGCGATCAACGCGGGCCTGCTCGCCGCCGCGATCCTCGCCACCGGCGACGCGGGCCTCGCCGAACGGCTCAAGGCCTGGCGCGCACGCCAGACCGAGAGCGTCGCGACGGACCCCGAATGACTGCAGTTCCGCCCGGATCTACCCTCGGCATCCTTGGCAGCGGCCAACTCGGCCGGATGATCGCGGTCGCCGCCGCTCAGCTCGGCCCCATTCCTCGCAGCCAGTCGCGCCAGGACGCC
>CAZZLX010000477.1:0-3772 GCA_964655235.1 uncultured Rhizobium sp. | reverse complement strand
GTCCAGCCCGCGCCGCGGTGCGACCCCCCATTTCCGGCCCACCGGTCGATGTCCCCGCCCTGCTCCAGAACCTCATCAACCGCGCCCAGAACGTCGCCACCAACACCAACCTCCCCGTCGCCACCTTCAGGAAAACATCCGTCTCCGACACCCTCGCCCCCGACGGATCGATCAAGCATACCAAGGAGAAACTCTACGAGGTCACCATCCTCCGCGGCATGACCCACAACCGGCTGGTCGCCGTCGATGGCCGCAAACTGGACCCCGCCGAAAGCGACGCCTTGACCGAAAAGGAACGGCGCTGGCGCGAAACCTACTCCACCAACCGCGTCGAAGGCTCCTCAGGCACCGAACGCATGGACCAACTGGTCAATGCCAAGCTCCTCGGCCGAGAGCTGGATCAGGTGATCGCGCAGGCTGGCCTTGGCCGAAACGTCGAGGCCGATGGTCGGCTCGTCGAGCAGCAGGATCGGCGGCGCGTGCATCAGCGCCGCCGCGATCTCGCAGCGGAGCCTCTGCCCGAGCGAGAGCTGCGATACCGGGCGTGCCAGCAGGTCGCCGATTGCGAGCGTAGACGCGAGCCGCGCCAGACGCGCCTCGGCGCGGCCGCGATCGAGACCGTAGATGCGCGCGATCAGGCGCAGGCTGTCGTCGACCGGCAGGTGATACCAGAGCTGGGACCGCTGGCCGAACAGGATGCCGATGCGATGCGCCAGCTTCTGCCGCTGCTTCCACGGCACGAAGCCCGCGACCTCGGCGTGGCCGGAGGTCGGCGTCAGGATGCCGGTCAGCATCTTCAAGGTGGTCGACTTGCCGGCACCGTTCGGGCCGATGAAGGCGACGCGCTCACCGGGACGGACCTGGAACGAGATGCCACGGACGGCCTCGACCTCGGTCGCGACGGCGCGCGAGAACAGCCCCTTGATCCCGCCGGCGCGGCGAGTACGGAAGCTCTTCACCAGGTTCTCGACGACGATGGCGGCTTCGGCCATGGCACACTCCGGAAGGCATTGGGCCGGAAAAACAAAGGGCCCCGACGTTGCCGTCGGAGCCCTGGGTGAACTCGCGTCTGCGTCGGTCGTTCTAGCGCGCGCGTGCCCCCAGGGCCGTGGTGGTAACCATGGCTTCCGTAAGGATGCAGACGTGCTTCGGCGACGCGAACATGGCGAGGTTGTTACCCGAGGTTGCGCAGCCTGTCAACGCGAGCGCCTCACGACATCTCCTCGTGCACGTGCTCGAAGGCGAGGCCGCCGATCCAGGGAACCGCATGCTTCGCCCAGATGTGCGTGGTCGGGAGCGGCTGCGCGGAGGGTTCGTCGAAGCTGCCGAGCGTGATGCCGATGCGCCCACGGCCGTCGCCGCGCCAGAACAGTAACGAGCCGCACTCGACGCAGAACTGCCTCGCCACGTGTTCGGATGCGCGAAAGGATCTGGGCCGGCCTTGAGTGAGCTCGAATTGCTCAAGGAGGTAGGAGGCGAAGGTCGGCACCGGCGACCCGGTCTGTCGCATGCACTGGGTGCAGGTGCAGACCACGACGAAAGCCGGGGCGCCCCGCGCGCGATAGCGGACGGCACCGCAGAGACAGCCGCCATCGTGAGTGCTCGTGTCGCTCATGACGCGTTCCTTCGGAAAGCGAGATAGGTCCAGTGCACGCCGCCGCGGCGGAGCATGTCGTCGGCCGTGCCTTCGTGGATGCAGGCGAGGCTGTGGCGCCACGCGAGGTCCCGGGTCTCCGCGGCCGAGACGTCGAACATGCGCCGGCCTTCGGGCACCGGGCCGTGACGGAGGCTCATCAGCAGCATGCCGCCGGCCGCGACCAGATCGGCGATGTTGGCGAGCGCGATCCGCCGCTCATGCGCATCGAGGTGCATCCAGACGGCCGTCATCATCACGAGATCGAAGCGCCGGCCGAGCGTGAACACGCGATGCAGGTCCGGCAGGATGTCGTCGATCCACTCGATCGCGGCGTCGCCGTGGAGCCTGAGGCCGTGCGCGCGCATCTCCGCCACCGGCTCGATCGCGGTCACGCGATGGCCCAGCTTTGCCAAACCCGCCGCGTCGCGGCCGGTGCCGGCGCCGATGTCGAGGACAAAGGACGGCACCTGCGGCATCAGGTCGAGCCAGCGGCGATGCGCCTTCTCGAAGGTCAGGCTCTCGTAGGTCTCCGCGAGCTTGTCGGCCTCTTCGGCGTAGCCGGCGGTCGAGGGAATGCCGGCCATCTCAGAACAGGTTGCCTTGTGATGGCGGCTCTTTCGCGCGCGGGCCGCGCGGCGGCTTGGGCGTCGGCGGCGGATCCTGCGGAGACATGTCCCAGTCGCCGTCGTATGGCTTCAGCATCGCCTTCAGCTCAGCCGGCGTCGCGGATTCCTCGCCCAGCCATTTCGACCAGTCGCCCGGCTGCAGCACCGCCGGCATGCGGTCGGTGATCTGGCCGATCAGCTTGTTGTTCGGCGTCGTGACCATCACGAAGGTCAGGATCGGCTGGCCGCTCGGCAGCGTTTCGGTCTGCCAGATCACCGCGATCGCGATGGGCCGGCCATCCTTCGGCGTGACGACGAACTGCTTCGTCTTGCTGCCGACCTCCTGGCCTTCGTTGAAGGTTCGGCAGACCAGGATCCCGCGTCGCTTGGCGAAGGCCTCCTTGAAGGTCGGCTTGGCATCGATCGTCTCGCATCGGGCGTGGATGACGAACTTGGCCCGCTCCCACGGCGCGTCGAATCCCCAGCGCATCAGCGCGGTCCGACGCTCGCCCTCGCCGTCGAGAACCACGATGCTCGCCATGCGCATCGGCGTGGCGACGACGCGCTCGTCCGCCTCGGTGTCGTCTTCACCCCTTGGCGCACGCGCGTCAGCGGGTCTCGGCTCGAGCGCGCGCATCAGCGCGTGGAGCTCGCTCCACGATCGGTGTTGAGTGAACTTGCCGCACATCGCGCCGACCCTAGGGGAGACGGCACGACGGCGGCAAGTGGCGCGATGGCACTATGTCAGTCGGCGCCGACGGCGTTCTTCGGCGGCGTGCCGTCGATCTTTCGGCCGCGATAGATCGCGGCGCGCGCCATCCGCCGAAGGCCGTGGTAAGCGCTTCGGATCCAGCCGGCGACCACGCGCGCGCGATAGCGGCGGGCGGCGACCTCTATTTCGGCGAGCGACGGCGGGCGGACCTGCCGTGGCTGGGTCGTATCCAGCACCGCGACGACGGTCAGCCAGTTCGATTCATCATGAGTGTAGGGCCACATTGCCTGTCTCCTGCAAGGTGGGGGTCCCCTCCGCGCCGGCATTCTTAGCGTGCCCCGCACAATGAATAATTAGTTGTTCTGAAAGGGATTTCAAGGAAAATTGTGCGCTGCACAATTAGGCAGGGAGCCCACGAAAGAGGCAGCGGTATCGCCCTATTTCAAGCCGTCCGACCGAGGCCGGATCGGCCGCGCCGAAGCCAGCTCAGCCGAAGCGGCCGGTGATGTAGGCCTGGGTCCGCTCAAGCTTGGGGTTGGTGAACATCGCCTCGGTCTCGCCATACTCGATCAGGCGCCCGAGATACATGAAGGCGGTGTTGTCGGAAACCCGCGCTGCCTGCTGCATGTTGTGGGTGACGATGACGATCGTGTAGCGGCCTTTGAGCTCGTCGATCAGCCCCTCGATGCGGCTGGTGGCGATCGGATCGAGGGCCGAGCACGGCTCGTCCATCAGGAGCACGTCGGGGTCGGCGGCGATGGCGCGGGCGGGTCACCGTGCGGGTGAAGCCCGGATGCCTCACCGATCAACTCACGACGA
>CAZZLX010000476.1:0-3774 GCA_964655235.1 uncultured Rhizobium sp. | reverse complement strand
TGGGGCCCGGCTACCACCACCTCTTCGAGTACGGCACCTGCCCGCTGTTCATCATGGTCGGTCGCATCGAGGACAAGGTGGTCCCCCACGAGGGCCAGCCCGCCGTGCGGCCCATCCTGCACCTCCGCTTCACCTACGACGAGCGCATCGAGGACGGCCTGAACGCCAAGTACGGCATCGACCGCTGCATGGAGATCCTGGCCGACCCGGGCCGGTTCCTCGACCACGGCCCGATGTGGCCGCGCGAGCCCGTTCCGGCGAGCCATCTCACGCTCGGCCTGCAGTGCGGCGGCTCCGACGGCTACTCGGGCATCTCCGCCAACCCGGCGCTGGGCGCCGCCTCCGACCTTTTGGTGAAGCACGGCGGCTCGGTGATGCTGTCGGAGACGCCCGAGACCTACGGCGCCGAGCACGTGCTGGTGCGGCGTGCCCAGAGCCGCGAGGTCGGCCAGAAGCTGGTCGACCTGATGCGCTGGTGGGAGGACTACACCGCGAAGAACAAAGGCTCGATGGACAACAATCCCTCACCCGGCAACAAGGCGGGCGGGCTCACCACGATCCTCGAGAAGGCGCTGGGCGCGGCGACCAAGGGCGGCACCACCAACCTGGTCGACGTGCTGCAATACGCGGCGCCGCTCAAGAACCGCGGCTTCAACTTCATGGACTCGCCGGGCTACGACCCGGTCTCGGCGACGGGCCAAGTGGCGTCCGGCGCCAACATGATCTGCTTCACCACCGGCCGCGGCTCGGTGTTCGGCTGCAAGCCGGCGCCCTCGATCAAGCTTGCGACCAACTCGATACTGTTCAAGCGGATGCCCGACGACATGGACATCAACTGCGGCACGATCATCGAAGGCTCCGAGACGGTGCAGGCCTGCGGCGAGCGGATCTTCAAGCTGATCCTCGACACCGCGTCGGGGAAGAAGACCAAGAGCGAAGAGATGGGCTTCGGCGAGGACGAGTTCCAGCCGTGGTCGATCGGCGCGGTGATGTAAGGAGCGCATAAGTCCCTATGACGTCCAAGCCCCCTGTGCTGCAGAACGGCCCGGTCTCCTATTCCGGGACGATGACGAAGATCGACGAGCTGTTCACCGCGCATAAGCTCTGGCTGGCGCCGGACAAGCTGGCGCTGGCTAGGAAGATCGCACCGGAGATCACCTGCGCCTTCACCTCGGGCCACGACCCGATCGCGCCGGAGATCCTGGACGCGCTGCCCAACCTGAAGCTGGTTGCCTGCTTCGGCGTCGGTGTCGACGGCGTCAACGTCGGCGAGCTGACCAAGCGCGGCATCGCCGTCACCAACACGCCGGACGTGCTGACCGAGGAGGTCGCCGATCTGGGCATGGGGCTTCTGCTCGCGACCACGCGGCAAATGATCAAGGGCGACCGCTACGTGCGCTCGGGCGAATGGGTGAAGCGTGGCAACATGGAGATGACCTGGTCGCTGACCGGCGGCAAGACCATCGGCATCATCGGCCTCGGCCGCATCGGCAAGGCGATCGCCAAGCGATGCGAGGCTTTCAATTTGAAGGTCGCCTATCACGGCCGCTCGAAGCAGGCGGACGTCTCGTATCGCTACTATGCCGACCCCGTCGAACTCGCGCGCGACTCGGACTTCCTGATGATCGTGACGCCGGGCGGGCCGGGCACGAAGCACCTGGTCGACGCCAGGGTGATCGAGGCGCTGGGCCCGAACGGCATCCTGATCAACATCTCGCGCGGATCGGTCGTCGACCAGGCGGCGCTGGTGAAGGCGCTCAAGGAGAAGAAGATCGCCGCAGCCGGCCTAGACGTGTTCGAGGTCGAGCCCTGCGTGCCCGAAGGCCTCGCCGACATGCCGGACAACGTCGTGCTGCAGCCGCATCAGGCGTCCGCCACGCATGAGACCCGCGGCGCCATGGGCGACCTGATGATCGCCAACGTTCAGGCCTTCCTCGCCGGAAAGCCCCTGCTGTCGCGGGTGAACTGAGGACTTAGGGTTTCCGGCCGATGAAGTAGATGGCGTCGCCGGTATCGGTCATCCTGGCTTCGCCCAGCGTCTTCGTCTCGCGCGAGAAAATCGTGACGAAGCGGCCGAGGAAGGCATCGACGAACTTGCGGTCCGGCCGGAGCGGATGGCCGGTGTCATAGCTCGTCGCGATCGTGGCGGCCGTCTCTTCGTGATCGAAATACTTGTCGTGGAAGATGAAGACGCCGCCCGGAAGCAGCAGGTTCCAGACGTTGTCGAAGATCTTGCGCACGTCGAAGCAGTGCTCGATCACGTTGATCAGGATCACGAGGTCGTACTTGGTCTCGACCTGCATGTCCTCGATCGGCATCGGATGCAGTTTCGCGACCGTCTCGGTATTGCCGTCGAGCCGCCGGAGCTTCATGCCCGTGTAGGCGCAGTTCGGCAGCTCGAGGTAGCTTTCGATCAGCGGGTCGAGCAGCTCGATGGTCTCGACTTTGACGGTCGATACCACGACCCGCATGTTGGAGAACGGGCCGCAGCCGAGCTCGATGCCTCGCTTGAAGGTGTGGCCCTGGAGCATGAAGAGGTAGTCGTACAGCGCGAAGTGATGCGTGTTGCGATCCTCGATCGCGCCGCGCCACAGGTTCAGCCAGCCGTTGGCCTCGGCATCCTGGGCCAGTTCCCAGCGCTCGCGGGGAACCGTCAGGACGCCGCTGTCCTTCGTCAGATAGGCCTGGTCGTTCTCGGCAAGCAGGCGAAGCCGCGCCTGCTCACCGGTCAGGGTCTTGAAGTCACGTGTGACGAACTCGAAGGCCATCGAACTCTCCGGAACTCTCCTACGCGGCTTTTACCATGTCCTCGTCGATGAAGGCCTTGATGATCTCTTCGATATTGGTGTCGGGCTTGAATCCGAGTCGCTTCGCTTTCTCCCAGCCGACGGTGCCGGGCCAGGTCGCGACGATCTTCTGGATCATCGGATCGGGCACCCAGTCGATGCGGCTGACCGGCTCCGGGCCGGCCAGCTTCTCCATCGCCTTGACGATCTCGTCGATCGAATAGGTGATGGCAGGGAGGTTGCACGACCGCCACGGGCCCCAGGCCTCGCCCGGCAGCTCGTGCGCATGGACGAAGGCGTCGATCGTGCGCCTCGGCGACAGGAACGCCATCTTGACGTCGCGCGTCACCGGGCACACGGCGCGCGTGCCCTGGAGAGGATCGCGCACGATCGAGGAGGCGAAGGTCGAGGCGGCCTTGTTGGGCTTGCCGGGGCGGACGAAGATCGTCGGCAGCTTCAGGGAACGGCCGTCGATGAAGCCCTTCCGCGAATAGTCGTTGATCAGCAGCTCGCCGATCGTCTTCTGCACGCCGTAGCTCGTCTGCGGCGTCTGCGGCGTCGCGTCGTCGATCGACTTGTTGAACTCGCCGCCATATGTGGCGAGGCTCGAGGTGAAGACGATTCGCGGCGCGTGCGGCAGGCGTCGCATCGTGTCGAGCACGGCGAGCGTGCCGTCGAGGTTGACGTGGTAGCCGAGGTCGAAATCCGCCTCGGCGCCGGCGCTGACCACGCCCGCCAGATGAAAGACGCTGTCGGTCTCGGCGTCGATCAGCTTGTCCATCAGCGCCTTGTCGGCAACGTCGCCGGTCGCCGTGGTGAAGCGCTTGTCCTTCGGCGCCTCGGGCTCGACCACGTCGAACAAGGTCACCTTGGTGATCGCCTCGGGCTTGCCGGAGCGGCCGGTGAGCGTGACGTTGCCGGCCAGCCGATGCGACAGCTTCTTGCCGAGAAACCCGGCGCCGCCGGTGATGACGACCTTCATTCAGCC
>CAZZLX010000475.1:0-3779 GCA_964655235.1 uncultured Rhizobium sp. | reverse complement strand
GTCCTAAGCGATGGAGCGGGATGCGCGGCAGCATCACCTCGGTCTCGGGCGACAGCATCGCCGTCTCGATCTCGCCCGGCGCCACCGCATTCACCCGGACGCCGAGCTGCGCCAGCTCCGCCGCCATCTCGCGGGTGAGACCCGAGAGCGCCGCCTTCGAGGTCGAATAGGCCGAGCCGGCGAAGGGGTGGACGGCGTGGCCGGCGATCGAGGTGACGTTGACGATCGCCCCCTTGCCCCGGTGCAGCGCCGCGGCGAAGCCGCGGGCGAGCCTGAGCGGCGCGAAGAAGTTGAGCTCGAACACCTGCCGCCAGGCGTCGAGGTCGCCGTTGAGCACGCCCAGCCGCTCCTTGAACGGCGTCTTGGGCGACCATCCGGCATTGTTGATCAGCGCGTGCAGCGGCGCCTCGCCGAGCGTCGCATTCGCCTCCTCGACGAAGCGCTCGATGCTGCCCGGCTCGCCCAGGTCGGCGACGATGTGCCGGGTCCAGGCGGGATCGCGCAGGCAGTCCGGCGGCACGTCCTCGCGCGAGGTGGTGAGGATGCGCCAGCCGCGATCGGCGAACAGGCGCGCCGTCGCGTGCCCGATGCCGCGCGAGGCGCCGGTGATGATCGCGGTCCGACGCTCGCTCACGTGGCCATCTCCGGCTCGGCCGCGTCCGTCGGATCCTGGTGGATCAGGATCTCCGCGCCCGGGAAGGCCTCGAGCAGGGCCGCCTCGACCTGATCGCTGATGACGTGCGCCCTCGACAGGGTGATCTCCGCCGGCAGCACCATGTGGAACTGGATGAAGAGCCTGGGACCGGAGCTGCGGGTGCGGAGATCGTGCACGGCGAGGACTTCGGGATGGCGTTTCGCGATCCCCTCGATCTGCAGCCTCACCTCGTCGGAGAGCTCGCGGTCCATCAGCATGTCGAGCGACGTGCGCGCGATCTGCAGCGCGCCGAACAGCATGTAGCCGGCGATGACGATGCCGCAGATCGGATCGATCCACGTGATGCCGAGCCACTGGGACAGCGCCAGGGACAGGATGACGCTGCCGTTCATGAGCACGTCGCCGGTGTAGTGCAGGCGGTCGGCGCGGATCGCGACCGAGCCCGAGCGCTTCACCACGTAGGCCTGGAAGCGCACGAGCGCGAAGGTCGCGACGATCGAGACGCACATCACCACGAGCCCGATCGTTGCGTTCTGGATCGGGCGCGGCTGGAGCAGGCTGCCGGCCGCCTGCAGCACGACGAGCAAACCGGACCCCGCGACGAAGGCCGCCTGGCCCAGCGCCGCCAGCGGCTCGGCCTTGCCGTGGCCGAAACGATGGTCGGCGTCGGCCGGCTCGAGCGCGCGCCGGACCGCGATCAGGTTGACCAGCGAGGCTGCGGCGTCGATCAGGGAGTCGACCAGGCTCGAGAGCACGGCGACCGACCCGGTCGCCTGCCAGGCGACGGCCTTCACCAGGGCGAGCCCGCAGGCGAGCGCGACCGCGACATAGGTCGCAAGGCGCATCAGGCGCCTGGCGGTCGGGGAGTCTCCCGGGGTCATCGACCGAGGCTCATGGGAACAGGCGGGCGGTAGACCAGCCGGCACCCTCGCGGCGATAGATCAACCGATCGTGTAGACGGAACGGTTTGTCTTGCCAGAATTCGAGCCTTTCCGGCGCGACGCGGAAGCCGGACCAGTGCGGCGGACGCGGGATGGCGCCGATCAAGTGCCGCGCCGTCACCTCGGCCACCCGCTTCTCCAGGTGGAACCGGCTTTCCAGCGGCCGCGACTGGTCGGAGGCCCAGGCCCCGATCTGGCTGCCGCGGGCCCGGGTCGCGTAGTAGGCGTCGGCTTCGACCGGATCGACCGGCGAGACCGGCCCCTCGATCCGCACCTGGCGGCGGAGCGACTTCCAGTGGAAGAGCAGCGCCGCGTGCGGGTTGGCCTTCAGCTCGTCGCCCTTCCGGCTCTCGAGGTTCGTGTAGAAGACGAATCCGCGCGCATCCGCGTCCTTGAGCAGCACCATGCGCGCCGAGGGCCGGCCGGCGGCGTCCGCCGTCGCCAGCGTCATCGCCGTCGGATCGTTCGGCTCGCCGGCCTTGGCTTCCTCGAGCCAGCGATGGAAGAGCAGGATCGGATCGGCTTCGTCCGTGTCAGTCATGTGTCCGCCTGGGGGCCCGCCGCGGTGTGATCCGCGCCACTTTGTTGCCTACATCGAGGCTATTATATGCCGATGAAGGAACGGCGGGCGAAAGCGGCCCGTTGACGCAAGGGAACCGAAAGCTAGAGGGACGTTCGAGATGAAGATGAAGATCGCAGCGGTCGGCATGGCCGCGCTGGTGCTGGCGGGCTGCGAGGGCACCGGCCCTAAGCAGGGCGTGGGCACGGTCGCCGGCGCCATCGGCGGTGCCGCCATCGGCAGCCAGTTCGGCCGCGGGACCGGCAGCGTCGCCGCGATCGCCGCCGGCACGCTGCTCGGCGCCTTCCTCGGCAGCGAGGTCGGCAAGAGCCTCGATTCGGCCGATCGCGCCGCGCACGACCGCGCCCAGGCCCGCGCCTACACCGCGCCGGTCGGCGAGCGGATCACCTGGAACAACCCGCAGTCGGGCAATTCCGGCACGATCGTCACCACGCGCGAGGGCACCGCCCAGGGCGGCGCCTATTGCCGGGAATTCCAGAACACCATCGTCGTCGGCGGCAAGCAGGAGCAGGCCTACGGCACCGCCTGCCGCCAGCCCGACGGCTCCTGGAAAGTCGTTCAGTAACCTCCATTTCTCCGCGCCTCGGGTGTAAAAACCCGAGGCGTGGCGGGCTCTTGCGCTATGATGCGGGTCCGTCGTAACCGGACCCTTGATGCGCGATCCTTACCAGACCCTTGGCGTTACCCGCGGTGCCAGCCAGGATGAGATCAAGGCGGCCTACCGCAAGCTCGCCAAGAAGTTCCATCCTGACCTGAATCCCGGCAAGCCCGACGTCGAGCGGCAGTTCAAGGACGTGAACGCCGCCTACGACATCGTCGGCGACACGGACAAGCGCGCCAAGTACGACCGCGGCGAGATCGACGGCTCCGGCAACGAGCAGCGGGGCGGCGGCGGCTTCTGGCGAGGGGCACGCTCGGGCGCCCGGGCCAATGCAGGGGCCGGCGGGACCGGCAACGCCGACCCGTTCGCCGGCAGTCCCTTCGGCGCCGCCGACGACATCTTCGACGAGTTCATCCGCCAGGCGACGCGCGGGACGGCCGGCGGCAAGCGGCGCGCCGGTGCCGGCCCCCGGCCCGAGCGTGGCGCCGACGTGACCTACTCGCTGAAGCTCGACTTCGTCGAAGCGGCGGCCGGCATCGCCAAGAAGCGCGTCTCGTTCCCCGACGGCAAGGCGCTCGACGTCACCATCCCGCCCGGCACCGAGGACGGCGCCAAGCTGCGCCTCAAGGGCCAGGGCAAGCCCGGTACCGCCGGCGGCGAAGCCGGTGATGCCTATGTCGACGTCCAGGTCCTCGCCCATCCGTTCTTCGAGCGGAAGGGCAGCGACGTCTACCTCGACCTGCCGGTGACCCTCCCCGAGGCCGTCTCGGGCGCGGCGATCACCGTCCCGACGATCGACGGCAAGGTCACGCTCCGCGTGCCGGAGAACTCGAACGCCGGCACCACGCTCCGCCTCAAGGGCAAGGGCATCGACGCCAAGGGCGCCCCGCGCGGCGACCAGTACGTCCGCATCCGCATCGCCCTTCCCGACGAGCCCGACCGCGAACTCGAGCGCTTCCTCGAGAAATGGAAGCCGAAGAACTACCAGCCGCGCAAGAAGGC
>CAZZLX010000474.1:0-3782 GCA_964655235.1 uncultured Rhizobium sp. | reverse complement strand
GCAGCTCGCGGCCGAACTCGAAGGGCACGCCGCCGCGCCGGAAAGGAATCGTGTCCGGTTCCCAGCCGCCGATCGCCAGGGCCGAGACGTCGGGCTTCAGGTAGAACGCCTTGTCTGGATCACGGAGCGTCGGCAGTCCCTTCGGAATCTCGTCGGACTTCTCGGTCACCATGTACTGGTGCTCGACCGCGACCGCCGGGATCTTAACCCCGGCCATCGCGCCGATGCGGTCGGCCCACATCCCGGAAGCGTTAACCAGGATCTCGCACTCGACCGTACCCTTGTCGGTGATCACGCGCGTCGCCCGTCGTCCTTTGGTCTCGATTCCCGTCACCAGCACGCCTTCCGCCAGCCTCGCCCCGCCGCTCCGCGCGCCCTTCGCATAGGCCATGGTGAGGCCGGTCGGATCGACATAGCCGTCGGTCGGCACGAAAACGGCGCCGACCACGCCGTCGAGGGTGATCAGCGGAAACATCTTCTGCGCCTCGGCCGGCGACACCGCGTGGATGTCGAAGCCGAAGCTGCGCGCGGTCGAGATCGAGCGCTTGAGCTCGCTCCAGCGCGCCACGGACGAGGCGAGGCGCAGGCTGCCGGCCGGCTTCCACTCGGTCTCCTGGCCGGTCTCGGCTGCGAGCTTGCCGTAGAGCGCGACCGAATCCTGCATGAGGCGCGTCAGGTTGCGCTTGGAGCGGAGCTGGCCGACCAGACCCGCCGCGTGCCAGGTGGCGCCATGGGTGAGGCCGCTCTTCTCCAGGAGAAGAACGTCCTTCTCTCCTTCCTTGGTCAGGTGATAGGCGATCGAGCAGCCGACGGCACCGCCGCCGATGACGACCACACGTGCGCGCGACGGCAGCTTCACGTCGGTCATTTCACCACCTCCCGGAGATACCAGTCGACGAAGTGGGCGACGTTCTGCTCGCGCGTCGTCGAGTAGCGACCCGGGACGTAGCGGGAAGAAGAAACGCCTTTCTGGTTCCACTGGCAGATGTCCCAGTCCTGCTCTGAGGTGAGCTTCCAGATCGGCAGCAGGCGATCGAGCGTGTAGTCCCTGCCCTCGTGCGCGTCACGGTCGACGAACCAGAGCACCCGCACATGCGTCTCGGCAGGGCCGATCGGGGTAAGGCGGCTGGCACAGGCATAGTCGCCGTTCGCATGCTGCCAGAAGTTGGGGAAGACCGTGGTCCGGAGCGTGCCGACGTCGGGCTCCTTGAAGTCGCCCATCGGCGTCGAGACCGGTTTCCCGTCCAGGCTTTGGGTGACGAAGCCCTGCATCAAGGGAGCTCGTCGGCATCGCCAGTGGTCGCGGGTCATCTCCGAATGCGCATCCCCCTCGTCAAGCCCGAGCGCGCGGAAGCGCGCGTTCGCTTCGGCGACGATCCGGTCCATCTCGGGCCTCAGCCTGGCGTCCATGACCGCGTTGTCGCGGTGCACGTCGTATGTCGCAAGGTTATATTCCCGATGGTTCGGCCCGCAGTGATAGCACTCGCGGTTGTTCTCGAAGACCAGCTTCCAGTTGGCTTTCACCACATAGTCGATCTTGTGGGCGAGCTTGGCGCGCTCGAGCCCGTGCGGCCCCAGCTTCCGCTCGATCGTCGAGAACCCTTCCTCGAAGTCTATAGGGTCGTCCGAAAGCGCGACGAAGATGACGCCGGCGACGGTCCTGACCTTGGCCGGGTGCAAGGAGAGCCCAGCCCGGTCGAGGCCGAACTCGGTCTTCGGATCCATCATCAGCTGACCGTCAAGTCCGTACGACCACGCGTGATAGGGGCAGGTCAGCTGCCGGCTGCTGCCTGTCTCGGTCGGGCACACGCGGCTGCCGCGATGGCGGCAGGTGTTGTGGAAGGCGCGGACGTCGCCCTTCTCGGTGCGGACGACGATGATCGAGTCCTGGCCGACGTCGTAGGTGAACCAGTCGCCCGGTCGCGGGATCTGGCAGGCGTGGCCGGCATGGAGCCAATACCGGGCCCAGATCCGCACCATGTCCTCCTGGAAGACATCGGGCGAGGTATAGAAGGCGCCGGCCAGCGGGCCGCCGGGCCGGTGATCGGCCGCAAGCCGGCGGACATAGTCGCGCCGCGCCGCCACAGCCGGTGGGTTACCGTCATCCATCGATTGCTCCCCTGCCCGGTGGCCTTTGCCATAAGCCACTCTTGGAATCTATCTTCGCCGGCGGTTCCGACTAGACAATCCCCGTCTTGCTCCTCTGCCGAAGATGCCCCGCTGCCCGGCGCCGCTTCTCCGTGATCTCGATATCGGGGTAAGCTGCCGCGGAATGCACATCGTCCTCCTCGATCCGGGCCTGCAGTCCCCGATCGGACACCACTACAATCTCGATCGCGAACTGGTGAACGAGCTTCGCCGCGCGCATGCCACGCATCGTCTCCTCGTGCACCGGGACGCGGCACCGGCGCTCGTCGCCGACCTGGGGGCCGAACCGCATTTCGAGTTCCACCCCTATCGGCGCGTCTCTCAGGACCCGCTGACGCATGATCTCGAAGCCTATCTTCATCTGAACGAGGTCGTTCTGAAGGACCTGGCCGCGCTGCAGGCTCGCGTCGACCTGACCGATGCCCTGATCGTGGTCCACACGGCGACGAACCGCCTCCTCTGGGGGCTCGCGATGTGGCTGGTACAGGGAGATCTGCCCCCGTCGATGCGCGTCGCACTCGTCCTGCCGCATGCCTCCGGCCTCGTCCGGAGCACCGCGACGATGGACGCGATTCTCTACCGGCATGCCTTCATCCAGCTCCGGCGCGTCGCCGAACGCATCACGCTCCTGACCCTGGCCGAGGTCCAGGCCGAAGAATTCCGCTTCCTTTCCGGCATGCCGGTCGGCGTCGCGCCCTATCCGAACCCGGCCTCTTCGTGGTGGCCGCTCCTGCGCGACAGGCTGCGGCCGGAGGGAGAACGATGCCGCGTGCTGTTCTGCGGCGAAGCGACCGCCCGCAAGGGATTTCATCTCCTCAAGGAGATCATTTCCGCCGTCGCCGCCCGGCGCGACGACGTCGAGTTCATCGTCCAGGTCAATGGCTGGCACGTCGATGCCGAGCGCGCGAACGAGTTCGAGGCCTTCGCGACAGGACGCGGCGACACACGGGTCGTCAAGGGATTCCTCGACGAGAGAGCGTATTACGAGCTGATCGCCGATGCCGATGTCGTGCTCCTGCCTTACCAGGACGCGGTCTATGTCACCGGCAGTTCGGCGGTGTTCGAAGAGGCGCTCTATTTCGGCCGGCCTGTCGTCATCCCGCCGGAGACGCTGATGGCGAGCGAGCTCGCCGCCTATCCGGACGCAGGGCGGGTTGCGGGAGACCGCAGCACAGGCGCTTTTGCGAATGCCCTGCTCGACGTCATTTCCGAGTATCGACGCGGGCGCCATGCGGGCCGGCGAGGCATGGCGCCAGCGAAGCGGCATGGATCGGTTCGCCCGCACCTTGCTCGACCTTGCCAGAGGAACATGACATGACCCGCGCCGCCGCCATCGCCCGCGCCCATCGTCATTTCGACGACGGTACCTTCTTCAAGGACCTGGCGCGCCGCGTCGCCTATCACACCGAAAGCCAGGTGCCGGAGAGCCGACCTCACCTCTACAGCTATCTGAAGGACGAGATCGGCCCGCGGCTGAGCAGGCTCGGCTACAGCATCAGGGTTCACGAGAACCCCGTGGCGCCGGGCGGGCCGTTCCTCACCGCCGAACGGCGCGAAGGCGAGGACCTGCCGACCGTGCTCACCTACGGCCATGGCGATGTGATCCGCGGCCAGGAGGGAAGCTGGGCGGAGAA
>CAZZLX010000473.1:0-3782 GCA_964655235.1 uncultured Rhizobium sp. | reverse complement strand
ATCGCGACCCTATGCTCGTTCTTGCGGTCCTTGGCGGCGCGGGAGCGCGCGATGTGGACGACCTTGCCCGGGTCCTGGGTCTTCTGCTTCAGGCCAGGGAAGATCGCGTGCAGGATCTCGCGCTCGGAGCGGATGCCCTCGCCGACCGAGGCGTAGATGTCTTCCGCCGCTTCTGCATCGAACATCTGAAGAATGCCGTCGAACGCCTTGTCAGAGAAGGTATATCCCTCCTGACGAAAGGCCTTCTGCAGGATCGCCTTGCCGAGTTCGGAGAACTCCGCGCGCTTCTTCAGGCGGATGAAGCGGCGGATCCGGGCCTTGGCCTTGCCGGTGACGACGAACTGTTCCCAGGTCGGCGACGGGGTCTGGGTCTTGGAGGTCGCGATCTCGACTTGGTCGCCATTGTTGAGGCGGGTCCGGAGCGGCACGAGGCGCCCGTTGATCTTGGCCCCGACGCAGGTGTCGCCGACTTGGCTGTGGACCGCATAGGCGAAATCGACCGGCGTGGCCCCACGGGGAAGCGCGATCAGGTCTCCCTTCGGCGTGAAGCAGAAGACCTGGTCCTGGAACATCTCGAGCTTGGTGTGCTCGAGGAACTCCTCGGGGCCGGAAGCGTGCTCGAGGATGTCGAGCAGCTCGCGGAGCCAGCGGTACTGGCGGCCGTCCTTGGTCTCGGCCGAGTCCTGCTTGTAGACCCAATGCGCGGCGACACCGAGCTCGGCGACGTCGTGCATGTCGCGGGTGCGGATCTGGACCTCGATGCGCTGGCGCGACGGACCGATCACGCCGGTATGGAGCGAGCGGTAGCCGTTCGGCTTCGGGGTCGAGATGTAGTCCTTGAAGCGCCCGGGAACGACCGGATAGGCGTTATGCAGCAGGCCGAGGGACTGATAGCAGTGCTCGACCTTATCCACTACCACGCGGAAGGCCATGATGTCGGAGAGCTGCTCGAAACCGACGTTCTTGCGCTGCATCTTCCGCCAGATCGAATACGGCGTCTTCTCGCGGCCCGACACCCAGGCCTCGACCCCGCCCTCCTTCAGCGTCTCCTTCAGCTCGGCGATGATTCCCTGGACCAGGTCGGCGCCCTGGTTGCGCAGGAACGAGAGGCGGGCGATGACGCTGTCGCGGGCGTCCTTGTTGATCTCGGCGAAGGCGAGGTCTTCGAGCTCGTCCTTCATGCGGTGGATGCCGATGCGCTCGGCCAGCGGCGCGTAGATCTCCATCGTCTCCATCGCGATCTTCCGGCGCTTGGCCGGGTTCTCGATGAAGTGGAGTGTCCGCATGTTGTGGAGCCGGTCGGCGAGCTTGACCAGGAGGACGCGGATGTCCTCGCTCATCGCCAGGACCAGCTTCCGGAAGTTCTCGGCCTGCTTTTCCTGGTCGGACTGGAGCTCGATCCGGTTGAGCTTGGTCACGCCGTCGACGAGGCGCGCGACCTCCTTGCCGAACTTGGACTCGATGTCCTCGATCGTGGCATCGGTGTCCTCGACCGTGTCGTGCAGCAGCGCCGTCACGATCGAGGCGGTGTCGAGCTTCATCCCCGTGAGGATGCCCGCCACCTCGAGGGGATGCGCGAAATAGGGATCTCCCGAGGCTCGCTTCTGCGAGCCGTGCGCCTTCATCGCATAGACGTAGGCGCGGTCGAGCAGATCCTCGTCCGCCTGCGGATCGTAGGCTTTGACCCGGTCAACGAGCTCGTATTGGCGGATCATGGCGATCCGCCTTCAGGACGTCGGAGCGATTGTCGTCCGACGCCGTCCATGAGGTCAGGCTCGGTCGTCGCTGTCGTCGGCGCCGACGTCGCCGTCGGGGATCTCGACTTCCTCGTCCGCCGCCTCGGCGGCCTGGGCGGCGCCGGCCATCATCGCCTGGGCAAGCGCCTGCTCGTCCGCCATGACCTCGAGGATCTCTTCTTCGGGCTCGTCGACCTCGACCTGCCTTTGAAGACCTTTCACCAGCGACTCCCGGAGACCGTCCAGGTTGATGGTCTCGTCCGCGATCTCGCGCAGCGCCACGACCGGGTTCTTGTCGTTGTCGCGATCGAGCGTGATCGAGGCGCCGGCGGCGATCTCGCGCGCCCGCTGCGAGGCGACCATCACCAGGTCGAAACGATTCGGGATCTTCAGCACACAATCTTCGACGGTTACGCGAGCCATCGCATCGACTCCAGGCCACGAGTTTAAGAACTTGTATAAATAGCGGTTGCAACGGCTTGAGACAATAAGCAAGCGTCCGGACCAGTTGCCGCATGGTCCGTCGCCGATCCCAGCCCTGCCCGGCCGTTTCCCGGCCGCAATCCCCGCACTTCAGGCGGCAGGTTGGCCTCGCAAATAGCAGAGCCAATAGACCAAGGCAACCAAGACGCTGCCGCCCAGGATGTTGCCCAGGGTGACGGCCGCCAAGTTGGCGGCGAAGCCCGCGGCCGTAATGCCGTCCGCGCCCGCCATCCAGGCGACAGGGATCAGGTACATGTTCGCAACCGAATGCTCGAACCCCAGCGCCACGAAGGCCGACACCGGCGGCAGAATGGCGAGCAGCTTTCCTGCGACGTCCCGCGCGGCGAAGCAGATCCACACGGCGAGGCAGACCAGAACGTTGCAGAGGACACCTCGAGCGAACGCTTGTGCGGGATCAAGCGCGAGCTTGGCCTCGGCGATCCCGATCGCGGTCGCCAGGACCGCGTCGCCGCCGACCGACAAGCCGTCGGCGAGCCATATCAGACCCGCCGTTCCCAGCGCCCCCGCGAAGTTGGCGATGTAGACGATCGCCCAGTTCCGCAGCAGCTGTGCCGTGGTCACCTTGCCGCCGGCCCAGGCCATGACGATCAGATTGTTGCCTGTGAAGAGCTCGGCGCCGGCGACGATTACGAGCATCAGCCCCAACGAGAATGCCGCTCCTCCCAGCAGACGCGTCGGACCGAAACCGAGGGTGCTGCCCGTGACGACCGCGGTGTAGAGCGTCGCGCCGAAAGCAATGAACGCACCGCCGAGGACGCCCAGGACAACGGTCTGGACAAGCGGCAACCGCGCCTTCCGCACACCGATCGCCTCCACTAGGCGCGCGATCTCGGCCGGCGCATAGGCGTCCGCCAGTGCCGACCGTGCATTCTCGAGCGTCGTCATCGGGCGAAGGCCAAAACGGATGAGGTAAGAGGCATCACGTCGTACTCGCGAGATGTAAGCCCGCGAACTGTGACGTCTTTTCGAGCGGCTGAACTTGACCCATGTCAAGGCGCGCTTGGCTCGCCACGGGGGCCTCGGGCATAGTGCCGGCCCCTTCCCCGGAGGTTCTTCAAGATGATGGATGTTGCCGAGCGTATGACGGTCCTGGGCACCGAGACCGCCTTCGAGGTCCTGGCCCGCGCCCAGGCCCTGGCTGCCCAGGGCAAGTCCATCATCAACCTCGGCATCGGCCAGCCTGACTTCAAGACGCCACCCCACATCGTCGAGGCGGCGATCAAGGCTCTGAAGGACGGCCACCACGGCTACACCCCGGCCAACGGCATCCCGGCGCTCCGCGAGGCGGTCGCCGCCGACATCAGACGCCGCCAGGACATCGAGGTCGATCCGGACCTGATCATGATCATGCCGGGCGGCAAGGGGACGATGTACTTCGCCATCATGATCCTCGGCGACAAGGGCCGCGAGATCCTCTACCCGAACCCGGGATTCCCGATCTACGAGTCGGTGATCAAGCATTCGGGCGCGACGCCGGTGCCGATCCCGCTTTTGGAGAAGAACGGCTTCGCCTTCTCGGCCGAGGAGGTGCGCTCGCGCATC
>CAZZLX010000472.1:1243-3788 GCA_964655235.1 uncultured Rhizobium sp. | reverse complement strand
TGGCCCTCGACGCCGAACTTGGCCCAGTCCTCGAGCTCCTGCTCGATGTACTCGTCGAACATGAGGCCGTCGGACTCGCCCGATCCGCGCCGGTCGACGCGCACGGCCGCATAGCCGTGGCCGGCGAAGTAGGGATGCATCTGCTCGTTGCCGATCGCGGTGAAGTCGCGCTTGCGGTAGGGCAGGTATTCGAGGAGGGCAGGGACCGGGCTCGTCTCCGCGTTATCCGGCAGCCAGATGCGTGCCGCGAGCCGCGTGCCGTCGGCAAGCGTGATCCACGTGTTCTCGATCTCGCGGACCTTGTGCGGGAATTCGGTGACGATCTTCATGGCGTACCCTCCCTTGGCTGGCGTAAGGGTTGGGGCGAGAAACGTCCATTTCCAGCGAAACGCTTAGGACCCGGAACGCCATGAGCGACGAGAACGCGATCCGCCAGCAGCGCAAGCGCACCAACAAGCTGATCGCCGATCACGAGCCCGAGCGGCTCCGGCCCTTCTTCCTGGCGGGCGTGACGGTGATCGCCGGCGACGGCTCGGTGGTCTCGGGCGTGGAGGAGCTGATCCGGCGCTTCACCGAGTTCTTCAAGGACCCCACCTTCATCACCTTCGAGCGCAAGGCCGAGACGGTCATCCTCGACAAGGGCGCCGCCCGGGCGTCGGAGCGCGGCGACTGGGTCGCCTCCTGGCACGGCCCCTCCGGCATCATGACCGGCGGCGGCCAGTACCAGGCCGCCTGGCGGAAGGTCGGCGGCCAGTGGCTGATCGAGTCCGAGCAGTTCATCACGTTGCGGTAATTCGGTCGCGCGCTTCGGATTGGAGCGCCGGCGGCGCGTGCTAAGTTAAAGCCATCCTCTCCACCCAAGTGTTTCACACATGACTCCCTCCTCGGAGCCCGCCCGGCTCACCTGGCGCGGCGTGCTCGACGGTCTCAAGCTCGCGCCGCCGCTCATGCTGAACTCCGGCATCTACGGCATCATCTTCGGCGTGATGGCGGCGCAGGTCGGCCTGTCCGCGATCGAGTCCGGCATCATGAGCGTCACCGTCTTCGCCGGCGCCGCCCAGATCCTGGTCATCGAGAACTGGGCGCGGCCGGTACCTCTGCTCGCGGTCGTCGTCGGCCTCTTGATGGTCAACTCGCGCCATGTGCTGATGGCGGTCGCGATGCGTCCGCACCTGAACGGCCTGCCGGTGTGGAAGCAGATGCTCGTGGCCAGCGTCATCGTCGACGACAACTGGGCGATGATGATGGGCAGGTTCGAGCAGGGCTATCGCGATGCCGGATTCATCCTAGGCCTGGCGCTGCTGGCGATTCCCTCCTGGACGACGATGACCGTCGTCGGCAATACGCTCGGCGGCGCCATCGCCGATCCGAAACGCTGGGGCTTCGACTTCATCATCGTGGCGATCGCCATCGTGATCCTGGCTGCGCGCTGGCGCGGCGCGTCGACGCTGATCCCCTGGGGAGTCGCCGCCGGCGTCGCGATCGCGACTTCTTTTCTGATCCCGGGCAAGGGCTACATCGTCGTTGGGGCGATCGCCGGCAGCCTCGCCGGGTTGCTCCGTGACGATCCCGGCGGGCCTCTCAAGTCGGCGCTTGAGGGCAAGAGCTCGTGACCTACGACAGCGCCCTGGCGCTTCTCCTCCTAGCGCTCGCCGCCTTCGCGCTCCGCGGCGGCGGCATGATGCTGGGAAGCCTCATGCCGTCGACCGGAAAAGCCGGGCAGTTCCTGCGCGAGCTGCCGGGCACGATCATGATGGCGCTGGCCGCGCCGATCGTCGCCAATGGCGGACCTTCGGAATGGATCGGCGCCGTGGTCGCGGGCGCGATCGCCTGGTTCACGCGTAGCCTGATCGGCACGATCATCGCCGGGCTGGTGACGGTCTGGTTCCTGCGCCAGATTCTTGGTCTATGACCAGCTTCGCGCTCTTCGAGACGGCCATCGGCGCCTGCGGCATCGTCTGGGGCGAGGGTGGCATCGTCGGCATGCAGTTGCCCGAGCCGCGCGACGAGCAGGCGTGCGCGCGCCTGGCGAACCGCTACCCGGGTGTCATGGAAGCGTCGCCGACCGCCGAAATCGAGCGCACGATCTCCGAGGTAAGAGCGCTGCTGGAAGGCGAGGCGAGGGATCTCGCCCATATCCCGCTCGACATGAGCCAGGTGCCGGAGTTCGAGCGGCAGGTCTACGCGATCGCCCGCGCCGTGCCGCCGGGACGCACCATCACCTATGGCGAGATCGCGTTGAAACTCGGCGACAAGGCGCTGTCGCGCGACGTCGGCGCGGCACTGGGACGGAACCCGTTCCCGATCGTGGTTCCCTGCCATCGCGTGCTGGGCGCGGGCGGCAAGACCGGCGGTTTCTCGGCACGCGGCAGCGTCGACACGAAGATGCGGATGCTGCAGATCGAAGGCGCGAGGATCAGCAACGAACCCCTGCTCTTCGATGCGCTCCCGATGTCGGCGAATAAGGACCGGAGAGGCTGAACCCTCTCCCGCACAAGGCGGGAGAGGGACTCGAGCTGCCTACGACTTCTTCTCGATGTTCCAG
>CAZZLX010000472.1:0-1233 GCA_964655235.1 uncultured Rhizobium sp. | reverse complement strand
AACGGCAGCTTGCCGCCGCCGAGAACGCCGGAGACGTTCTTGCGGTAGGCGATCTTCTGCTGGAAGCGGCCCATCGGCACGTAGGGCACGACCTCGTAGAAACGCGCCTGGAAGCGGTCGACGATGTCCTTCCGCTGGGCGTCCGTGGTCGCCGTGGTGAACTCGGCGCGGATCTTCTCGAGCTGCTCGTCGCAGGGCCAGCCGAACCAGTTCTTGCCGTCGCACTGGGTCGCGACGGTGTTGTTGGTCATCGGGTTGGCCGAGAGCGAGTTGCTGCCCCAGGTGTAAAACACGTGCCAGCCCGACTTGTTTGTTGCCGGGTCGTCCTTGACCGCGCGGCGCTGGACCAGGGTCGCCCAGTCCATGTTCTGCAGGTCGACGTTGAAGCCGGCGGCCTTGAGCTGGCTCGCCGACATCACCGCCATCGCCGAGATCTGCGTGTCGGTCGTGGGATTCATCACGACGATCGGCTCGCCCTTGTAGCCGGCTTCGGCCAGCAGAGCCTTCGCCTTGGCGATGTTCGCCGGGCCGGGAGTCGCGAAGGCGCCGACGCCCGACTTGGTGTCGAGCGGAGTCTGGCAGCCGAACACCGCCCAGCAGACCGACTGCAGGTCCTTGTTGCCGATCATGGCGTCAAGCACCTGGCCCTGGTCGGTGGCGTAGAGCATCGCCTGGCGGACCTTCGGGTTGTTGGTCGGCGCGATCAGATGATTGGGCCTGAGGATGTTGCCGAAGCCGAACTTGTTGGCGATCTCGACGGTGATGTCCGGGCTCTTCTGCAGCAGCGGCAGAAGATCGACCGGCGGATATTCGTAGAGATCGAACTCGCCGGTGATCAGCGCCTGCACCGACGTCGCCGGATCCGGGTTGTAGCTGAACTCGACCCGGTCGAGCTTGGCGATCTTGGCGCCGGCATATCCGTCCGGCTTCTCGGAGCGGGCGACGTAGTCCTTGTTCTTGGAGAAGCTGAACTTGCTGCCGGGAACCCACTCGGCCTTGTTGAAGACGAAGGGACCGGAGCCGATCGTCTCGGTGACGGCCGTGAAGGGATCGGAGGTCGCCTCCTTCTCGCGCATGATGTAGAGCGGCTGTGCAGACGCGCCGAGCAGCTCGATCACCGGGCCGAACTTCTCTTTCAGCTTGATCTCGACTGTCTTGTCGTCGATCGCGTTCACCTCGGCGACGCGCGACATCAGGCTCTGGCCGGCGGCTATGCGCGCACCCCAACGCTTG
>CAZZLX010000471.1:0-3796 GCA_964655235.1 uncultured Rhizobium sp. | reverse complement strand
CTGACCTCCACCCGCAACACCGAGCTCAAGCTGCACGAGGCGGCGGTGAACTTCTATACGGGCCAGGCTTGCATGGTGAAGAAGAGCCTCAACGCCAAGGGCGTGAAGGATCTGAACGGCGCCACGATCTGCATGGTCACCGGAGCCACGCTCGAGCTCAACATCGCCGACTACAACCGCGCCAACAACGTCAAGATCGACTCCCTGCTGTTCGACCGCACCGAGGAAGCCTTCGCCGCCACCGAGTCCGGCCGCTGCGACGGCTACACCGATGACGGCGGCTCGGTCGCCGCGGCGCGCTCGACGATGAAGAACCCGAAGGACTGGGACATCATCGACGAGGTGATCTCGAAGGAGCCGCTCGGCCTCCACACCCGCCAGGGCGACGAGAGCTGGAGCAACATCGTCAAGTGGCTGCACTTCGCCTTCCTGACCGCCGAGGAGAGCGGCGTGACCAAGGCGAACGCCGACCAGATGGCGAAGACCTCGACCGATCCCTTCGTCCGCCGGCTTCTCGGCGTCGAGGGCGATTTCGGCAAGCTGCTCGGCATCGACAACGACTGGGCGCTGAAGGCGATCAAGACCTCGGGCAACTATGCCGAGATCTATGAGACGCACTTCGGCGAGAAGGGCCTGGGCCTGCCGCGCGGCCTCAACAAGCTCTGGAACAAGGGCGGCCTCCAGTACGCGCTGCCGTTCCGGTGAGCCGATAGAGGCATCGAGAAGCACATGACCGGTGCGAGGGGCGGATGACGTCCGAGCCGATCGGACGCATCCGCCCCGGCATCACCACGACGCGGATCAAGGGGTGGCTCTGGCAGGGGCTCCTGCTGCTCTGCGTCGTCCTCGTCGCCTGGTTCTTCGCGCACAACGCCGCTGAGAACCTGGCCAAGAAGAACCTGCCTTTCGGTTTCGGCTTCCTCGAGCGCACCGCCGGCTTCGACATCCCTTTCAAGCTGGTCGACTGGGCGGTCACCAATACCTACGGCCGCGCCGTCTACGTCGCGATCCTCAACACGCTGCTGATCGCGGCGATGTCGGTGGCGCTCTCGACCTTCCTCGGCCTCCTCCTCGGCCTGCTTCGATTGTCGTCCAACTGGCTCGCCCGCACCGTCTCGATGGCGATCATCGAGGCGGTCCGCAACACCCCGCAGCTGGTCCAGATCTTCTTCCTCTACATCGCGGTGCTGCAGACGCTGCCCCAGGCGCGCAACAGCCTCAAATTCGCCGACGTCGCCTTTCTCAACATCCGCGGCCTCTACCTGCCGACGCCGATCTGGGGCGAGAGCGCATCGGCGACGCTGGTGGCGCTCCTCGCCTGCCTCGTCGTCGCGGTCGCGCTCTGGCGCTATCGCCTTCGCATGTCGAGCACACGACGCCGCATGCTCGGCGGTGTCGCTGCGGCGCTGCCGGTCCTGGTGCTGGTCGTCGGATGGGAGGCCGGCGCGATCATCGGATTCAGCGTGCCCGAGCTGCGCGGCTTCAACTTCCGCGGCGGTGTGCAGATCCCGCCGGAGCTGATCGCGCTCTGGCTCGGCCTCTCGATCTACTCCTCGGCCTTTATCGCCGAGATCGTGCGCGGCGCCATGGAAGGCATCGACCGCGGCCAGACCGAAGCCGCGCTCAGCCTTGGCCTCACCCGCTGGCAGTCGCTCAAGCTGGTGATCCTGCCGCAGGCGCTCCGCATCATCGTGCCGCCGCTGACCAGCCAATACCTCAACATCATCAAGTCAAGCTCGCTCGGCGCCGGCATCGCCTATCCCGAGGTGTTCCAGATCGTGATCGGTACCGTGCTGAACCAGTCCGGCCGCGCGATCGAGGTGATCATCATCGTCATGGCGTTCTTTCTCGTCATCAACCTGATCACCTCGATGTTCATGAACTGGTACAACCGCGCGATCGCGCTGAAGGAGCGGTGACGATGGCCACCGCCCTCGCCTGGACGCGCGAGAACCTGTTCGGCAGCTGGTCGAGCGGCCTGCTGACCGTGGCCTTGCTGCTCGTGTTCTGGTGGCTGATCCCGCCCTTCGTCGACTGGGCGATCGTCAAGGCAACCTGGGTCGCCAACTCCCGCGCCGAGTGCGCGGCCGACGGGGCCTGCTGGGCCTTCGTCAAGAACCGTATCGGCAGCTTCTTCTACGGACGCTACCCGGTCGAGGAGCGCTGGCGCGTCGATCTCGCCGGCGTGCTGCTCGTGATCTTCACCGTGCCGGCGCTGATGGACAGCCTGCGCCACCGCTGGATCGCGGTCGCCGCCCTGATCTTCGTCTATCCGGTCATCGCCGGCGTGCTGCTGATCGGCGGCGTCTTCGGCATTCGCTTCGTCGATACGACGCTCTGGGGCGGGCTGATGCTGAACGTGGTGCTGAGCTTCATCACGCTGGCGGGATCGCTGCCGCTCGGCATCCTTCTGGCGCTGGGGCGGCGGTCCAGCCTGCCTCTCGTCCGCTGGTTCTGCATCGGCTTCATCGAGCTCTGGCGCGGCGTGCCGCTGCTGACGGCGCTGTTCATGGCGACGATCATGCTGCCGCTATTCCTGCCCGATGGCGTCACGCTCGATCGGCTTTTACGCGCGGCGATCGCGCTCACGCTGTTCACCTCCGCCTACATGGCCGAGGTCATCCGCGGCGGCCTGCAGGGCGTGCCGGTCGGCCAGAGCGAGGCTGCGCGGGCGCTGGGCCTCGGCTACTGGCGGATGCAGGCGCTGGTGATCCTGCCCCAGGCGCTGCGCCTCGTGGTGCCGGCGATCGTCAACACCGCGATCGACCTGTTCAAGGACACGACGCTCGTGCTGATCGTCGGTCTCTTCGACCTGCTCGGCATGGTCAACCTTGCGCTCAAGGATTCGGCGTGGCTCGGCATGGCGACCGAAGGCTTCGCCTTCGCCGCTGCGGTCTTCTTCGTCTGCTGCCTCGCCATGTCCCTCTACAGCCGCCGGCTCGAACGCCGCCTCGCGCGCGCGACCGCGCGCTGACAATCCAGTCCGGAGACCTCCCATGCCGCAGAAGCAATCCCTCTCCTGGTTCGACACCGCACGGAGCGTGGTGTTCGCCCTTCTCTTCGCCGTCGGCATCCGCTCGGCGGTCGCCGAGCCCTTCCACGTGCCGTCCGAGTCGATGGAGCCAACGCTGCTGGTCGGCGACTTCCTGCTGACCACCAAGTTCGCCTACGGCTACAGCCGCTACTCGCTCCCCTTCGATGCCCGCTTCTCGGGGCGCGCACCCGACCGCCCGGCGGCGCGCGGCGACGTCGTCGTCTTCAAGAAGCCGATCGACCCCGACACCAACATGGTCAAGCGCATCATCGGGCTGCCCGGTGATCGCGTGCAGGTGACGGGCGGCGTTCTCCACATCAACGGCACGGCCGTTCCGGCCGAGCGCATCGGGGATTTCCAGGAGACGAACGCCGAAGGCCGGACCAGCCTCATCCCGCTCTTCGTCGAGACGCTGCCCGGCGGCGTCCGCCACCAGATCCTGCATGCCGCCGGGATCGGGCCGCTCGACGACACGCCGGTATTCACCGTGCCCGCCGGCCACTATTTCGTCATGGGCGACAACCGCAGCAACTCGCTCGACAGCCGGGTGCCCGCCTGGATGGGCGGCGTCGACTTCGTCCCGGCTGAAAATCTCGTGGGCCGCGTGGATTTTCGCCACTTCTCGCTGGATTTCGGCATCGGGCTCGGCGATCCCGCCAACTGGCTAAAGGCCATTCGACTGGACCGCATCGGGCGGGTCGGCTGACTCGCCCCGCCGCCCGGGCGGCGTGGATGGCGGTCTCCATGCGGGCGACATTGGAG
>CAZZLX010000470.1:0-3800 GCA_964655235.1 uncultured Rhizobium sp. | reverse complement strand
CCACCACCAAGAAGAAGGCCAAGAAGAAGGCCACCAAGAAGGCCGCCGCCAAGAAGCCGGCGATGTCCAAGACTTCCTGAGCTCCACTAGGTTCGGAACGGAAACGGGCGGCGCCGATGGCGCCGCCCGTTTCGTTTTCAGGCCCTCAAGACTCTTTCGGATCCAGCGCGTCGCGAAGCCCGTCGCCGAGAAGATTGAAGGCGAGCACGATCGTCGCGATCGCGAGTCCCGGCCACCACGCCATCCACGGCGCCTGGCTGATGAACTGGCGCGCGACGTTTAGCATACTGCCCCAGCTCGGCTCCGGCGGCTGCTGGCCGAGGCCCAGGAACGAAAGCGCCGCCTCGGCGAGCGTCGCCGTCGCGATCGCCAGCGTCGACTGGACCAGCACCGGCGCCACGATGTTGGGCAGCACGTGGCGGATCGCGATGCGCAGATGCGGGTTGCCCAGCGCTCGAGCGGCCTCGACATAGTCCTCGACCGTCACCGCCAGCACCTGGCCGCGGACGAGGCGGATGAAGATCGGCGTCTGGGTCAGGCCGATCGCGATCATCGCGTTGGTGAGGCTCGGGCCGAGGAACGCCGCCATCGCGATGGCGAGGATCAGGAACGGGCACGCCAGCAGCGCATCGACGATGCGCATCATCAGCGAGTCGACCCAGCCCTTGGCGTAGCCGGACAGGAGCCCCAGCGGCACGCCGAAGGCGATCGCGATCATCACCGAGATCACGCCGGCCTGGAGCGAGGCGCGGGCGCCGTAGATCATGCGGCTCATCAGGTCGCGGCCGATCTCGTCGGTGCCCATCCAGTGCGCGGCCGACGGCGGCTTCCGCACCAGCAGGAAATTGGTCTTGGTCGGATCGTAGGGCGCCAGCAGCGGCGCCAGCAGCGCGATCAGCACGAAAAGGACGATGACCGTGAGCCCGACGATCGCGCCTTTCCGGCGCATGAGCCGTCGGAAAGCGTTCGGCCGCTTGATCAGGGCGTCGTCGGTCGCGGTGGCCGTCGTTGCAACCATCTCAGCCGCGCATCCGCGGATTGACCAGGAAGTAGATCAGGTCCGCGCAGAGATTGAGGAAGATGAACCCGGTCGCAGTGCAGAGAACGACGCCCTGCACGACCGCGTAGTCGCGGTTGAACACGGCATCGACGATCAGCTTGCCGAAGCCCGGGATGGTGAAGATCTGCTCGGTCAGGACGGCGCCGCTCATCAGCTCGCCGAGCTGGATGGCGCCCAAGGTAACGACCGGGATGATCGCGTTGCGGAGCGCATGGCGGAAGACGACGCGCGGTTCGCGCAGCCCCTTGGCGCGCGCGGTCCGCACATAATCCGAACGCAGCACCGCCAGCATCGCCGAGCGCGTGTGCCGCATGAAGATCGCCGTTGTGACGCTGGAGAGGACGATCGCCGGCATGATCATCGTCTTCAGGTTCTGCGACAGGCTCTCGGTTGGCTTGACGAAGCCCGACGCCGGAAGCCAGCCGAGATTCACCGAGAACAGCAGGATCATCATGATGCCGAGCCAGAAGCTCGGCACCGAGATGCCGGAGAGCGCGACCACGTTGGCGCCGTAGTCGAGCAAAGTCTCCTTCTTGACCGCCGAGATGATCCCCATCGGGATGCCGATGCAGATCGCGATCAGGATCGCCATCGACGCCAGCTGCATCGTCACCGGCAGCTTGGCGGCGACGAGTTCGCCGACCGGCATCTTGAGACGGATCGACTCACCCAGGTTGCCCTGGAGCACGTTGCCGACCCAGATCAGGTACTGGCGCCAGACCGGCTCGTCGAGGTGATATAGGCGGCGCAGCTCGGCGATCACCTGCGGATCACGCTCCTCCCCGGCGAGGGCGAGCGCCGGATCGCCGGGAAGGAGGAGCTGCAACCCGAAAACCACGATCGACACGAACACGATCGTGGGGATGCTGACCAGGAGCCTGCGGACGATGTAGGTGAGCATGGGCTCGCCGTTTCGCCGACTATGCCCTGCTTCAGTTCATCTTCATGCCGGCCAGGCGGATCATGCCGTCCGGCACCGGCACGAAGCCGGCCACCTTCGGGTTCATCGCCCAGAACCAGGTCGGGTGATAGAGATACGTGCGCGGGTTCTCGTCGGCATGGATCTTCGCGATCTTCTCGTAGGCCGTCATGCGCTGCTCGAAGTTGCTGGTCGAGCGCGTGTCCTTGAGGGCCGCCTCGACGCCCTGGTCGCAGAACTTGCCGTCGTTCTGGCCGCCGTCGCAGGCGATGAACGCGGTCAGGTTGCCATCCGGATCGACGCGGCCAGACCAGCCGATCAGGTAGGCGTCGAAGTCGCCCTTCTGCGCGGTCTGCAGCGAGGTCGCGAACTCGACCTGCTGGATCTTCATGTCGAAGCCGGCCTCCTTGACCATCGCCTGGATGACCTGCGAGACCTGCTGGGCCTCGTTGCCGGTCGGCACCATCAAGGTGAAGGACGGATTGGTGACGCCGGCCGCCTTGAGCAGGTCCTTCGCCTTGTTCACGTCGCGCTTCGGCGCCGCGACGGACTTCACGTACCAGGGATTGGTCGGCGGGACCCACTGGTTGCCGGCCAGGAACTCACCCTGGAACACGACCTGGTTGATCGCCTCGCGGTCGATCGAGAGCTCGAGCGCCTGGCGAACGCGCTTGTCCTTCGCCAGCACGTTAGACTTGGCACGATCGCTGTTGGCGACGTTGATGGTGATGCCGGTGTATCCGAGGCCGGTCTGGGACGCGAACTTGACGCGGCTGTCCTTCTTCACTTCGGCGACGTCGCTCGCCTGCAGACGCTCGATCATGTCGAGCTGGCCCGAGCGCAGGTTGGCGAGGCGGACCGTGCCGTCGACGATCGGGAGATACGTCACGCGCTCGAACGAATAGGCCGCCGCGTTGTAGTGCTCCTTGAACTTCTCGAGCACGATGCGGTCCTGCTGGACGCGCTCGACGAACTTGTAGGGCCCGGAGCAGATCGGCTTGGCGCCGAAGTTGGCGCCGGCGTCCTTCGCCGCCTTCGGCGAGACGACCATGCCGGCGCGGTCGGTGAACTGCGCCAGCAGCGGCGCGAACGGCGCGCCCATGCTGACCTTGATTGTCTGCGGATCGACCACGTCGATCGACTTGACGACGTTGATCTCGGAGCGGCGGAACGAACCCTGCAGGTTCAGGTGGCGGTCGAGCGAGTAGCGAACCGCCTCGGCGTCCATCTTCTCGCCGTCATGGAAGCTCACGCCCTGGCGGAGCTTGAAGGTGACGGCGGTCTGGTCGGACGACCACGACCATTCGGTCGCAAGCTGGGGAACCAGCTTCAGGTCCTTGTCGATGTCGAGGAGCTTGTCGCAGAGGCCCATGAAAACGATGCGGCCGACGAAGGTGCGGGCCAGCGTCGGATCCAGGATGTCCGGATCCTCGGCAAGGCCGATCCTCAGACTCTGCGCCGACGCGGCACTCGCCATAAGTCCGAGCGCAAGCAGCGGCAGAACTACGCGCTTCATGATCGGTCTCCCAGAGTTTGATTGGTGCTTTCGGCCGTGGCTCGCCCCCGAGGCCACGTTGAGGCGAACTCTATCTTTAGTAAGACTACCCATCAAGCGGGCCTGAACGCGGCCTTGAGCCGTTCGAGGCGTGGATTCTCCGGGACCCTGTGCTCGCCGACGCCGACGCCTACTTTGTCGGCAATCTGCGGCCAAAGATGGCAGGCGGTCGCGTGTCCGGACTCGTCCGCGATCAAGGCCGGCTCCTCGACCCTGCAGCGTTCGACCGCGTAGATGCAGCGCGTGTGGAAGCGGCAGCCGGGCGG
>CAZZLX010000469.1:0-3822 GCA_964655235.1 uncultured Rhizobium sp. | reverse complement strand
CCGCCTCGGCGATGGCGATCTTCGCCGGCGACATTCCCGGCGCGCTTCTTCGTATTCCCGGCACACCGGCCTCGGCCGCCTATACCGACGAAGCCTATGCGATGACGCTGAAGGGCGAGGGCGAGATGGCGCTAGGCGCCGGCGTCACCTGCTCGGTCTATGGCGGGCTGTTCGGCGCCGCAGCCCTGATCTTTGCCGCCCCGCCGCTCGCCGAGCTCGCGCTCAAGTTCTCCAGCTTCGAGTACTTCTGGCTGTCGTGCCTCGGCCTCGCCTGCGCCATCCTGGTGGCGCCCGGGTCGCCGGTGAAGGGCACGATCTCGCTGCTGTTCGGGCTCCTGATTGCGACCGTCGGCATCGATCCGATGACCGGCTTCACCCGCTTCACCTTCGGCCACATGCAGCTCATGGGCGGCCTGAGCCTGATCCCGGTCCTGGTCGGCATGTACGCGGTCGCCGAGATCATCCGCTACGCCATCACCATCGACGCTCCCATCACCATCGCGCAGAAGAAGATCGGCAACATCTTCGCCGGCCAGCTGCCGATGATGTGGAAATATCGCTGGCCGATCATGCGCGGCAACGTCGTCGGCACGCTGATCGGCGCGCTCCCCGGTGCCGGCGCCGACATCGCCGCCTGGATCTCCTATGCGATGGCCAAGAAGTTCTCGAAGGAGCCGGAGAAGTTCGGAACCGGCCATGTCGAGGGAATCGCCGAGGCCGGCGCCGCGAACAACTCGGCACTCGGCGGCGCCTACGTGCCGGCGACCGTGTTCGGCATCCCGGGCGACTCGATCACCGCGATCGTGATCGGCGTCCTCTACATGAAGGGCATGAATCCCGGGCCGACGATCTTCATCCGCAGTCCGGAGTTGATCTACGCGGTCTTTCTTTCCTTCATCCTCGCCAACCTGATGATGCTCCCGCTCGGCTGGATCGCCATCAAGGCGTCCAAGCAGGTGCTGTCGGTGCCGCGCTCGATCCTGATGCCGATCATCCTGATGTTCTGCCTGGTCGGGTCCTTCGCGATCGACAACACCGTCTTCGCCGTCACCGTGATGCTGATCTTCGGCGTGATCGGCTTCCTGATGGAGGAGAACGGCATCCCGATCGCGCCGGCCGTGCTGGGCCTCGTGCTCGGCCCGCTGATCGAGAACAACTTCATCACCTCGATGATGAAGGCCGAGGGCGAGTTGCTGCCGTTCTTCGAGCGGCCGATCGCCGGCGTACTGGGCGTGGTCACGATCCTGATCTGGCTTGCGCCGATCGCGATCTGGATCTGGCAGCGCTCGAAGCCGCGCCCCGCGACGGCCTGAACCTAGCGCCCGAAGCTATCGAATAAAGGCGTCGTAGGGCCCGCCGCCGGCCCAGATCGGGCGCTTTCCTTCGATCAGCGCCACCTTGAAGGCGCGCGCGGTGACCTCGTCGAGGCTGATCTCGACGAAGCCGGCATTGGGCAGGGCCCGCGCGGTCACCTCGACCCGGCGCCTGGCCCGGTATTCCATCGTCATGCGCATCGCCGCGACGAAGCGGCCGCCCGGCTTCAGCACCCGGAAGACTTCCTTGAGGTCGAGACGGAGATGCGGCCAGAACTGGATCGAGTTGATCGCCCCAACGGCATCGAAGGTGCCATCGCGGAACGGCATCCTTGATACCGAGCTTTCGCGGATGTCGACGAGGCCTTCGCGGATCGCAGCCCGGTTCAGCGCCTTCGCCGCGTCCACCATGTCGGGCGCGTGATCGATGGCGAAGACGCGCCGCGCCTGTCCCTCGCGGACCAAGCGGGCGATCGCGTCGCCCGGCCCGCAGCCGATCTCCAGCACGGTCTCGCCATGCTGCATCTCCAGCGCCTTGACCGTCCGCGCGTTGATCGGGCCGTTGACGCGCAGCATCCACCAGCCGAGCGCGCGTCCCATCCGTCCGCGTGGCTTGCCCGACTGCCCGAGCCGCGTCGGCTTGAGGGCCTCTTCGTCCTTCTCGTCCTCGAGGAGCATCGCCGCGATGTGATCGCGCGGCGGGTTCGCCCGTCAAGCGGCCGCTGGCCGCAGCTCGCTCCGCGCCTGGCGAAAGACCTTGATCGAGGAGTGCAGCGCCAGCACACCCATGCCGGCGGCGACCAGCGCGTCGGGCCAGCCATGGCCGGTGCCGAAGACGCCGATGGCTGCCAGCATCACCGCGACGTTGCCGATCGCGTCGTTGCGTGTGCAGAGCCAGACCGATCGGCGATTCGAGTCGCCATCGCGGAAGCGATAGAGCATCACCGCGACACCGAGATTGGCGAGCAGCGCCAGCGTGCCGACGACGCCCATGGTCGGCGCTTCCGGAACCGTTCCGGCGAGCGCGTGGACCGCGCTCGAGCCCAGCACCCAGACGCCGAACCCGGCCATGCTGGCGGCCTTGAGCAGCGATGCCCTTGCCCGCATCGCCATCGCCGCGCCCAGGACCCAGAGGCTGACGGCGTAGTTCGCGCCGTCGCCGAGGAAGTCGATCGAGTCCGCGAGCAGCGAGTCGGACTTCGACGCCTGGCTCGAGAGGATCTCGACCGCGAACATCGCGAAGTTGACGATCAGCGCCACCATCAGCACGCGGCGATAGGCGGGATCGTCGCCGGCAGGGCCGTGTTCGTGATGATGGTCATGGCTGCAGCAAGAAGCGGACATGTCAGTCCTCCTGGTGAGGCTCGCGGACATGGTCGGCCATGTCCTCGATGACGTCGCGCACGTGGTGGTCGGCGAGCGTGTAGAAGACCTGCTTTCCCTGGCGTTCCGCTCTTACGAGGCGCGCGGCGCGCAGGAGCCGCAGGTGATGGCTGACGAGCGACGAGCTCAAGCCCAGCGCTTCCGCGACCTCTCCCACCGGTCGCGCCTCGCCGGCCACGGCCAGCGTTATTCCGAGACGGGTGGGATCGCCGAGGAGGCGGAAGATCTCCGCCAGCTCGTGTGTCTGGTCCTGGGTCAGGGCCGGCATGCTACGTTATACAATACTGAACAATTGAACACCTGTTTGAATGTAGGTCAGGGAGTGGCGCCGATCAAGCCATCGCCTTGACCCGGGATCGCCCGGTCTCAAGATGGCGTTAGAGAACGGGCATCCGTTCCGGAGATCACCATGGCCCTGGCGAAGACGACGCCGGCCGTCTCCGACTACCTCGCGACCCAGGACTGGCAGGGGTATTCGGCAGCCGAGCACGCGACCTGGAAGACCCTGTTCGAGCGCCAGCAATGGATCCTGGAGAACCGCGCTTGCAACGAGTACCTGGCCGGCATCCATGCGCTCGACGTGACCGCGGCCAGCATTCCCGACTTCCGGCGGCTCAACGAGATCCTGAAGGCATCGTCGGGCTGGGAGATCGTAGCGGTGCCGGGCCTCGTGCCGGACGATGTGTTCTTCGCGCTCCTCGCCGACCGCAAGTTCCCGTCGACCTGCTTCATCCGGAGGCCTGAGCAGCTCGACTACATCGAGGAACCGGACGTCTTCCACGACGTCTTCGGCCATGTGCCGCTGCTCGTCCATCCCACCTTCGGCGACTACATGCAGGCCTATGGCGAGGGCGGCCTGAAGGCGCTGGGCCTGGGCGCGCTCGAGAAGCTGGCGCGGCTCTACTGGTACACCGTCGAGTTCGGGCTGATCCGCACGCCCGAGGGGCTCCGCATCTACGGCGCCGGCATCGTCTCCAGCAAGGGAGAGTCGATCTACGCGCTCGAAGGCAAGGCGCCGAGGCGGATCGAGTTCGACCTGATGCGGATCATGCGGACCCGGTATCGCATCGACGATTTCCAGGAGTGCTATTTCGTCATCGACAGCTTCGATGACCTGATCGCGGCG
>CAZZLX010000468.1:0-3826 GCA_964655235.1 uncultured Rhizobium sp. | reverse complement strand
ATGGCGAAAGCGAAATTCGAGCGGAACAAGCCGCACTGCAACATCGGTACGATCGGTCACGTCGACCATGGGAAGACGTCGTTGACGGCAGCGATCACGAAGATCCTGGCGGAGACTGGCGGCGCGACGTTCATGGCTTACGACCAGATCGACAAGGCGCCTGAAGAGAAGGCGCGCGGTATCACGATCAACACGGCGCATGTCGAGTACGAGACGACGAACCGTCACTACGCGCACGTGGACTGCCCCGGGCATGCGGACTACGTGAAGAACATGATCACGGGCGCGGCGCAGATGGACGGCGCGATCCTGGTTGTGTCGGCGGCGGACGGCCCGATGCCGCAGACGCGCGAGCACATCCTGCTGGCGCGCCAGGTGGGCGTGCCTGCGCTGGTGGTGTTCATGAACAAGGTGGACATGGTCGACGACCCGGAGCTGCTCGACCTGGTGGAGCTCGAGGTTCGCGAGCTCCTGACCTCGTACCAGTTCCCCGGCGACAAGATCCCGATCATCAAGGGCTCGGCGCTGATGGCGCTGGAGGGCAAGAACGAGGAGATCGGCAAGAAGGCGATCCTCGAGCTGATGAAGTCGGTCGACGAGTACATCCCGCAGCCTGCGCGTCCGAAGGACCGCCCGTTCCTGATGCCGATCGAGGACGTGTTCTCGATCTCGGGCCGCGGCACGGTTGTGACGGGCCGCGTGGAGCGGGGCGTTGTGAAGGTGGGCGAGGAAGTCGAGATCGTGGGCCTGAAGGACACGACCAAGACGGTGGTCACCGGCGTCGAGATGTTCCGCAAGCTGCTGGACCAGGGCGAGGCGGGCGACAACATCGGCGCGCTGCTGCGCGGCACGAAGCGCGAGGAAGTGGAGCGCGGCCAGGTTCTGGCGGCGCCGGGCTCGATCACGCCGCACACGAAGTTCAAGGCCGAGGCCTACATCCTGACGAAGGAAGAGGGCGGGCGTCACACGCCGTTCTTCTCGAACTACCGTCCGCAGTTCTACTTCCGCACGACCGACGTGACGGGCGAGGTGGTTCTGCCGGAGGGCACCGAGATGGTGATGCCGGGCGACAACATCGCGATGGAAGTGAAGCTGATCGCGCCGATCGCCATGGACGAGGGCCTGCGCTTCGCCATCCGCGAAGGCGGACGCACCGTCGGCGCCGGCGTCGTCGCCTCCATCATCGAGTAGTCAGGAGAGAAGCTCTTCGGAGCGCGCTAGGAGTGTAGCTCAACTGGTAGAGCACCGGTCTCCAAAACCGGGGGTTGGGGGTTCGAGCCCCTCCACTCCTGCCAGCCGCCCGAAAGACGACGACGCATGAAGACGAGCCCGATCGAATTTTTCCGCCAGGTACGTCAGGAGGCCAACAAGGTCACCTGGCCGAGCCGCAAGGAGACGCTGGTGACCGGCGCCATGGTGTTCGTCATGGTGATGATCACCGGGCTCTTCTTCCTGGTGGTCGACCAGGCGCTGTCCTTCGCCGTCCGCATGCTGCTCGGGCTGAGGGGCTGACCATGGCTGCCAACTGGTACGTCATCCACGTCTATTCGGGCCTCGAGAAGAAGGTCGCCGCTTCGATCAAGGAGCAGGCCGAGGCCAAGGGCATGAGCGACCAGATCCTCGACGTGCTGGTCCCGACCGAGGAAGTGGTCGAGATGCGTCGCGGCTCGAAGGTCAACTCCGAGCGCAAGTTCTTCCCCGGCTACGTGCTGGTGAAGATGGATCTGACCGACGAGACCTGGCACCTGGTGAAGAACACGCCGAAGGTGACCGGCTTCCTCGGCGGGCGCGGCAAGCCGCATCCGATCAGCCAGGGCGAAGCTGACCGCATCATCAAGCAGGTCAAGGAAGGCGTCGAGCGGCCGAAGCCCTCGATCCGGTACGAGGTCGGCGAGCAGGTGCGCGTGTCCGACGGTCCGTTCACCTCGTTCAACGGCCTGGTCGAAGAGGTCGACGAGGAAAAGGCGCGGCTCAAGGTTTCCGTTTCGATCTTCGGCCGGGCGACCCCGGTCGAGCTCGAATACTCGCAGGTCGAGAAGATCTGATCCTGCGAGAGCCGGACTTGAAGGTCCGGCGATCATGTGTGGGAGGCCTGCCACGGGCCGCACCACACGACCCGAGGCGTAGTTAGAAGAAGGGTTAGAACATGGCGAAGAAGATTGCAGGTTACATCAAGCTGGAGGTGCCCGCCGGGCAGGCGAATCCGTCGCCGCCGATCGGTCCGGCGCTCGGCCAGCGCGGTCTCAACATCATGGAGTTCTGCAAGGCGTTCAACGCCCAGACCCAGAAGATGGAGGCCGGCACCCCGATCCCGGTGACGATCACCGCCTACTCCGATCGCACCTTCACCTTCGTGATGAAGACGCCGCCGACCAGCTTCTTCCTGAAGAAGGCGGCGGGCATCCAGAAGGGCTCGCAGACTCCCTCGCGTGGCACGGTCGGCAAGGTGACCGCGGCGCAGATCAAGGAGATCGCCGAGAAGAAGATGCCCGATCTCAACGCCAAGGACCTGGAGGGCGCGATGCAGATGGTCCGTGGCACTGCCCGCTCGATGGGCATGGAAGTGGCGGAGTAAGGCCGATGGCACAGGGAAAGCGACTGAAGACCGCGTACTCGAACGTCGACCGCGACGCCTTCTACAAGGTCGAGGAAGCGGTGAAGCTCGTGAAGAACGGCGCCAAGGCGAAGTTCGACGAGACCATCGAGATCGCGATGAATCTCGGCGTCGATCCGCGCCACTCGGACCAGATGGTCCGCGGCGTGATCGAGCTGCCGCACGGCACCGGCAAGACGCTGCGTGTCGCCGTGTTCGCCAAGGGCGACAAGGCCAAGCAGGCACAGGATGCCGGAGCCGACCTGGTCGGTGCGGACGACCTGGCCGAAAAGATCCTCGCGGGCGAGATGAATTTCGACCGCTGCATCGCCACCCCGGACATGATGGGTGTGGTCGGCAAGCTCGGTAAGGTGCTGGGCCCGCGCGGCCTGATGCCGAACCCGAAGCTCGGCACGGTGACTCAGAACGTCGCCGAGGCGGTACGCGCGGCCAAGGCCGGCCAGGTGGAGTTCCGCGTCGAGAAGGCGGGCATCGTGCACGCCGGCATCGGCAAGGCGAGCTTCTCCGAGTCGGCGATCGCGGAGAACGTGAAGGCTTTCGTCGGCGCGATCGCGCGGTCGAAGCCGTCGGGCGTGAAGGGCAACTTCATCAAGAAGATCAGCATCAGCTCGACCATGGGCGTCGGCGTGAAGCTGGATCTGTCGTCGGTCTCGGCCGGCGGCGGTCAGGCCAGCGCTTAAGGAGTTCGTAAGGGATTTCACCCGGTCGCTTCGGCGTCCGGGTGGAAGGGTCGGGCCCGTGCGGTCCGTCCCAGCCTGTCCAAGACCGTGGGTGCCGACGGGGTTCGCTCCAGAGGCCTAATGGGAAACCGCCCGCGATAGACAGGGGTACGCAACCGGATTCGGGAGTCTCTCCCGAAGTCGTGGGCGTGCTTCTGGGGCAGGAAAGCCGGGTCCGGGAACGTCGCGAGACGCGAACGGGTCCGTGTTCAACCGGATCGGCGATGGGGAGACCCGGAGCCGGTCCAAGGCAAGCGGAGACGATCCGTGAATCGTGAAGAGAAGGCAAAGCAGATCGACGCGCTGAACCAGACTCTCGCAGCGACCTCGCTCGTCGTGGTCACGCGGCAGTCCGGGCTCACCGTCGCCGAGGTCTCCGACCTCCGACGGAAGATGCGTGCCGGCGGCGCCAGCTACAAGGTGACCAAGAATCGCCTTGCCCGTCTTGCTCTCAAGGGGACGAAGTTCGAGGGCATCGACCCTCTGTTCGTCG
>CAZZLX010000467.1:0-3837 GCA_964655235.1 uncultured Rhizobium sp. | reverse complement strand
ACCGCCCGAGAACTGGTGCGGGTAGCGGTGGAGATGCTGGGGGCCGAGCCCGACACGCTCCAGCATGTCGATGACGCGGTCGCGCACCTGGTCCGCCGTCAAGCTCTCATGCACGCGGATGCCCAGACCGACGATCTCTTCGACCGTGTGGCGCGGGTTCAGCGAGGCGTAGGGATCCTGGAAGATGATCTGCATCCGCCGGCGGAGGCGGGTCTGATCGTCCGCGGGGATCGAGGCGAGATCGGCACCGTCGAAGAGAACGGCGCCATCGGTCAGGGTCTGCAGCCTGAGTACGAGGCGGCCCAGCGTCGACTTGCCGCTGCCGCTCTCACCGATCAGGCCCAAGGTTTCGCCGCGCTCTATGTCGAGATCGATGCCGTCAACGGCGCGGACCGAGCTGCCGGGCTTCGGCGCGAAGAACCGCTGCAGCCCGTGCCGCAGGTCGAAGGTCTTGCCGACCGCGCGGGCTTCGACCAGCGCGGTCATCGGGCGGCCTCGGCGAGAATGCAGCGGGCGGCACGGGCAGCCGTTACAGACCGAAGCTCGACCGGCCGGCCGCACGCCTCGACCGCGTGCGGGCAGCGCGGCAGGAAGCGGCAGCCCTCGGAGAGCCTGGTCGGATCAGGCACCGTGCCGTCGATCGGCACCAGCGGCGTGTCGAGATGCGCCAGGCTCGGCATCGAGCGCAGCAGGCCCTGGGTATAGGGATGGATCGGCGCCGCCACGACAGCGGCGGTCGGGCCGGTCTCGACCACCTGCCCCGCATACATGACGGCGACGCGGTCGCAGCGCTCGGCGACGATGCCGAGATCGTGGGTGATCAGAACGACGCTCATGCCGAGCTCGGCCCGCATGTCGTCGATGAGGTCGAGCACCTGGCTCTGGATCGTGACGTCGAGCGCAGTCGTCGGCTCGTCGGCGATCAGAAGCTTGGGCCGGCAGGCGAGAGCGATCGCGACCATGACGCGCTGGCGCATGCCGCCCGAGAACTGGTGCGGGTAGGCCGCGAGCCTGCGCTCGGCATCGGGGATGCCGACGAGCTTCAGCATCGCGATCGCCCGCGCCCTCGCCTCGCCCTTGGCAACGCCGGGCTCGTGCGCTTCGATCGTCTCGACGATCTGCGTCTCGACGGTGAAGGCCGGGTTGAGCGCAGTCAGCGCGTCCTGCATCGTGACCGCGATGTCGCGCCCGCGGATCGCGCGGATCTCGGTGGGCGCCAAGCTCTTGAGATCACGCCCCTGGAAGGTGATCGCCTCCGCCTCGACACGTCCGGGCGGCCGCACCAGACCGAGCACGCTCAGAAACGTGACGCTCTTGCCGGAACCGGACTCACCGACGACGCCGAGACACTCGCCCGAGCGCACGTCGAGATCGACGCCGTCGACCGCGCGCACCAAGCCATGCCGCGTCGGAAAGGTCGTGCGCAAGCCGCGGATGCCGAGGAGCTCGCCGGTCATCGCGTGAACCTGGGGTCGAAGGCGTCGCGGAGCCCCTGGCTCGCGACGTTGATGGCCAATACGAGAGCCAGGATCGCCAAGCCGGGGAAGGTCGAGACCCACCAGGCGTCGAGCAGGAAGGCGCGGCCGTCGGCGACCAAAGAGCCCCAGGAGGCGGTCGGGGGCTGCACGCCGAGGCCGAGGAAGGACAGGCTCGCCTCGGCGATGATGATGTAGGCCATCCGGAAGGTGGCGACGACGATCACCGGCGACAGGATGTTGGGCAGGATCTCGCGCCGCATGATGTGCCAGCGGGACGCGCCGAGCGCGCGGGCCGCCTCGACATAATCCTGCTCGCGCGCCGCCAGCGTCTCGGCGCGGACGACGCGGCACGGCAGCACCCACTCCTTGTAGCAGAGCGCGAGAATGATGTTCTGGAGCCCCGGCCCCATCATCGCCATCAGGCCGATCGCGAAGATCAGGTAGGGGAAGCCCAGCAGGATGTCGCAGATTCTGGCGATCACGACGTCGACCGGGCCGCGGAGATATCCGGCGAGCAAGCCCAGTGTGGTCCCGATCACCGTCGCCAACAGCACGACGGCGACGCCGATCATGATCGACACCCGCGTGCCGTAGATCATACGGGAGAGCACGTCGCGGCCGAGCGCGTCGCAGCCGAGCCAGAAGCCGCGCTCCCCGCCTTCCATCCAGGCCGGCGGCTGGAGCCGGCGCAGCAGGTCGGTCTCGTAGGGGTTCTGCGGCGCCAGCAGCGGCGCGAAGATCGCGATCAGGCAGAAGGCCAGGCACATCAGGGCGGCAGCGACCGACATCCGGTTCGACAGAAAGTCGCGGAGGTTGCCGGCGAGGATCGACTCCTCGCGGCTGCGAACCGACGGCAAGGCGGCGTCGACCGAGCTCACAACCGGACCTTCGGGTTGAGGACGGTGTAGAGAAGGTCGGCGAGAAAGTTCAACAAGACGTAGGTGGTAGCGTAGATCAGCACTGCCGCCTGAACCAGCGGGTAGTTCCGCGAGAAGATCGCCTCGACCACGAGGCGGCCGAGGCCAGGCCAGCCGAACACCGTCTCGATGATCATGTTGCCGCCGAGAAGCGAGCCGGTCTCGATCGCCGCGACCGTGACGGTCGGGATCAGCGCGTTCTTGAGCGCGTGCCGGCCGACGACGCGCAGCCGGCTGAGACCCTTGGCCTCGGCGAAGGTCACGTAGTCCTGCGACAATGCCTCCAGCATCGAGGTGCGGGTGACCCGCATCAGGAGCGCCGACATCGCCAGGCCCAGCGTGACCGCGGGCAGCAGCATGTGGCGGAGCGCATCCAGGAAGCTGTCGAGACGGCCGGCGACAAGCGTGTCGATCAGCACGAAGCCGGTCGCCATCTTGACCTCGTGTCCGAAACCGATGCGGCCCGAGACCGGGAGGATATGGAGGTTCACCGCAAACAGCAGGATCAGGAGGATGCCGAACCAGAAGCCCGGCATCGAGACGCCGAGCATCGAGCCCACCGTCGCGATCCGATCGAGCAGCGAGTCCCGCTTGACCGCGGCGAGCACGCCCAGGGGCACGGCGACCGCGATCGCGATGATCATCGAGACCAGGGTCAGCTCGATCGTTGCCGGCAGGCGTTCCAGGATCACGTCCATGACCGGCCGGCGATGGAAGAAGCTCAAGCCGAAATTGCCGGTCAACGCGTTGCCGAGGAACCGGACGAACCGCTCCACCACCGGCAGGTCGAGCCCCATGTCGCGGCGGAGCGCGTCCCGCTGCGCCTGGTCGGCGAGGGAGTCGCCGAGCATGATCTGCACCGGGTCGCCCGGCGTCAGCGTCATCATCGCGAAGACGATGACGCTGATGCCGAGAAGCACCGGGATCAGCTGAAGCAGCCTCTCGACGAGGCGAAGCGGGCTCAAGATACGCGAGACCTCAGTCGACGCGGGCGTCGTGCAGCTTGATCACGCCACGCGGCGAGGGCTTCCAGTTCTTTAGGCGGGCGCTGGCGCCGTAGAGCTCCTGCGGCAGCCACAGGAAGATCAGCGGCGACTCCCTGGCGACGATCGCCTGGGCGTCCTGGTACATCTTCGAGCGCTTGGCGACGTCGACCTCGGTATCGGCCGAGGTCAGCAGCGCGTCGACCTCCTTGTTGGCGAAGCCCGAGAAGTTGCCGCGGTCCTTGCCCTTCAGCACCGGCACGAAGATGCCGACCGGGTCGAGCGCGCCGTCGCCCCAGGACTGGAACATCATGTCGCGGTTGTTGCTCTCGGGCTTGGCCCAGGTCTGGCTCAAGGTCGTCTGCTCCCAGAGCTGGACCTTGGTGCGGATGCCGGCGCGGGTGAGCTGCGAGGCGACCGCCTCGGCCACGTCCTTGAAGGCGTTGGCGACGTCCAGCG
>CAZZLX010000466.1:0-3841 GCA_964655235.1 uncultured Rhizobium sp. | reverse complement strand
GCGCATGCGATCCCGGTGTCGCGCTTCGCCGACGCGCTCCGCCCCTACGAGGCCGCCTGAGGCGTCAGCGCTTCAGGTGCTTGAACTTCTTCCGCGCGCTCTCGCACTTCGCGCGGGTGACGCAGGCGTCCACGTGGTCGTTGACCAGGCCCATCGCCTGCATGAAGGCGTAGACGGTGGTGGGGCCGACGAACTTCCAGCCGTCCTTCTTCAGCGCCTTCGACAGCGCGGTCGACTGGTCCGTGGTCGCGGCGGTGGAGGCGGGCGATCCAGGCGGCAGCGCATAGCGCCAGAGGAAGGCGGCGAGGGATCCCTCGCGCTTCACCATCTCCTTCGCCCGGCCGGCATTGTTGATCACCGCCTCGATCTTGCCGCGGTGGCGGATGATGCCCTCGTCCTTCAGCAGGCGCTGGATGTCGCGCTCGCCGAAGCGCGCGATCTTCTCGAAGTCGAAGTCGTGGAACACGCGCCGGAAGTTCTCGCGCTTGGCGAGGATCGTCCGCCAGCTCAGGCCCGACTGGAAGCCCTCCAGGCTCAGCTTCTCGAACAGCCTTTTGTCGTCGCCCTGCGGGAAGCCCCACTCGCTGTCGTGGTAGTGGAAGAACTCGGGTGCGGCCGCGCACCAGCGGCAGCGCGGCTTGCCGTCGGGGCCGGGAACAGTGGTCATGCGCGGGCTCGTCGGGTTGGGCGGCGGGTGAGGGGCGCCACCCTACGCGCTGGCGCCCGCCGAGGCAAAGCCGCTAGAGGCGGGCGAGGATCGTCCGCATCTGGTCGATCTCCTCCTGCTGGGAGCGGATGATCCGCTGGCAGAGGCTCGCGAGCTCCTGGTCGGCCAGCGGCGCCTCCCGGCACATCAGCACCGCGCCGGAATGATGCGGGATCATAGAGCGGACGAAGGCCTTGTCGCCGATCGCCGCCTGGTCGCGGATCGCGAACCAGCTGCCGGCGAAGACGAGCAGGGAGAGCCCGACGATCGCCTGGTTGAGCGCGCGCGACGGATACATCGCCTTCATCGAGGCGACCATGACGATCGCCATCGGCGCGACCATCATCAGGGTCATGTAGAGCGTGTTGAGGTTCAGGTAGAAGTCGCGGAACGTCGCGATCATCGCGAACATCACGAGATACATGACGACGAAGTCGATCGCGAGAACGGCACCGAAGCGGCCGTAGCCGCCGTGGTGCGTGGCGTGGCTGGTCACTCTGTCCTCCTGACGGCATACGCACCGGTCAGGAATGAACGCCTGGGCCCCGCGAACGCTCCCGATGTTTCGACGGCGTTCAGTTCTTCTTCAGCACGTAGTGCGTCGCCTTCTTTGTCGCCGTGGTCTCGGCGACCGTGAAGCCCTGAGCCTTGAGGTCGACGCCGTCGAACAGGCGTTCGCCGCGGCCCAGAAGCACCGGGCTCACGACCAGGTGCATCTCGTCGACCAGGCCGGCCGCGAGGTACTGCCGCACGGTCGCCGCGCCGCCGCCGACGCGGACGTCCTTGGGCCCTGCCGCCACCCTCGCCTGGGTCAGCGCCGACTGGATGCCGTCGGTCACGAAGTGGAAGGTGGTGCCGCCCTTCATCTCGATCGGCGGCCGCGCGTGATGGGTCAGCACGAAGACCGGGCAGTGATAGACCGGGTCGTCGCCCCACCAGCCCTTCCAGCCGTCGTCGGTCCAGGGCCCGCGCGAGTGCGCGAACATGTTGCGGCCCATGATCCAGGCGCCGACGCCGGCCATGCTGGCCTTGGCGAAGTCGTCATCGGTGCCGGTCTCGCCGTCCTGGTTGCCGAGCATCGACTGGAAGGTCCGGGTCGGGAACATCCACTGGTGCAGGCCTTCGCCGCCGACCCCGAGCGGGGTCTTGAGGCTCTGGTCCGGCCCGGCGCCGAAGCCGTCGAGCGAGATCGCGTAGGCGGAGACGCGCAGCTTGGGCATGGGCGGGCTGCCTACTTCTTCATCGCGTCGGGGTTCATCCATACGAGCTCCCAGACATAGCCGTCCGGGTCCTCGACGCTGCGGCTGTACATGAAGCCGTGGTCCTGCGGCGGATTGGGATCGGCCTTGCCCTTGGCGGCGGTGACGCGCTTGACGATCGCGTCCACCTCGTCGCGCTTGTCGATGCTGATCGCGATCAGCGCCTGGCTCTCCTGCCGGGCATCGCCGATCTTGCGCCTGGTGAAGGTGCGGTAGCGCTCGTGGCTCAGCAGCATCACGATGATCGTCTCCGACAGCACCATCGAGCGCGTCTGGTCGTCGGAGAACTGCGGGTTCACCTTGGCGCCGAGCGCCTCATAGAAGCCGGTCGCGGCCTTGAGGTTGCGGACCGGCAGGTTGAGGAAGATCATCTTCGGCATATCGGGTCTCGGTATCTCTGTTAACGCGGGTTCGCCAGCAGGATCAGGCGCGACGGCCTACGCGGGGACGTTCACCGGGCGCCCTGGTCGACGTCGCGCACGGCGCCGCGCGACGCGCTGGTGGCGAAGGCGGCATAGGCCTTGAGCGCGGAGGAGACCTTGCGGCTGCGCTTGCCCGGCTTCCAGGCGGCAGGACCTTACGCCTCCATCGCCGCGCGACGCCCGGCGATCACCTCGTCGGCGACCGCGAGGTTCACCACGCGGTTCGGGATGTCGAACTCGATGCGGTCGCCGTCCTCGACCAGGCCGATCAGTCCGCCTTCCGCAGCCTCCGGGGAAACATGACCGATCGAGAGGCCGGAACTGCCGCCGGAGAAGCGGCCGTCGGTGATGAGCGCGCAGGCTTTGCCGAGGCCCTTCGATTTGAGATAGCTGGTCGGGTAGAGCATCTCCTGCATGCCGGGCCCGCCGCGCGGGCCCTCGTAGCGGATCACCACCACGTCGCCCGGCTTGATCTCGCCCATCAGGATGCCGGTGACCGCCGCGTCCTGGCTCTCGAACACGCGCGCGGGCCCCGCGAACTTGAGGATGCTCTCGTCGACGCCGGCGGTCTTCACGATGCAGCCGTCGGGGGCCAGGTTGCCCTTCAGCACCGCGAGGCCGCCATCCTTGGAGAAGGCGTGCTCGGCGCTGCGGATCACGCCGTTCTCGCGGTCGAGATCCAGATCATCCCAGCGGCGGTTCTGGCTGAAGGCGATCTGGGTCGGCATGCCGCCGGGCGCCGCCTTGTAGAAGGTGTGCACCGCCTCGCTCGTCGTGCGCCGGATGTCCCAGCGCGAGAGCGCGTCCTTGAGGCTCTTCGAATGGACCATCGGCACGTCGGTGTGCAGCAGCCCGGCGCGCTCGAGCTCTCCTAAGATCGCGAAGATGCCGCCGGCGCGATGCACGTCTTCCATGTGAACATCGGACTTGGCCGGCGCCACCTTGGAGAGGCAGGGCACGCGGCGCGACAGCCGGTCAATGTCGGCCATGGTGAAGTCGAGCTTCGCCTCGTAGGCCGCGGCCAGCAGGTGCAGCACCGTGTTGGTCGAGCCGCCCATGGCGATGTCGAGGCTCATCGCGTTCTCGAAGGCCTTGAAGCTGGCGACGTTCCTCGGCAGGACGCGGGCGTCGTCCTGCTCGTAGAAGCGCTGCGCGAGATCCACGACCAGGCGGCCGGCCTCGACGAACAGCCGCTCGCGGTCGGCGTGGGTGGCCAAAGTCGAGCCGTTGCCGGGCAGCGACAGGCCGAGCGCCTCGGTCAGGCAGTTCATCGAGTTGGCGGTGAACATGCCGGAGCAGGAGCCGCAGGTCGGGCAGGCCGCCTTCTCGATGGCCGTCACGTCGGAGTCGGAGATGCTGTCATCCGCCGCAGCGACCATGGCGTCGACGAGGTCGTTGCCGCCGAAGAACAGGGCGTGTCGCCCGACAAATTATCTGGCACGATTCAAAACGAT
>CAZZLX010000465.1:0-3844 GCA_964655235.1 uncultured Rhizobium sp. | reverse complement strand
CAGCACGCCGGCCGAGACCATCGCCGCCGAGCCGCCTGAGGATCCGCCCGGCGTGCGTTCCAGGTTCCAGGGGCTGCGGGTGACGATGAACTCGTCGAGATAGTCGGTGGTGGTGTCGAAGGTCCAGCCGAACTCGGGCGTCGTCGACCGGCCGATCGGCACCAGGCCCATGCCGAGAAAGTTCTCGATCAGCGGATCGGTCGCCTGCGCGACGTTGCCGCGGAACTGCCGCGAGCCGTTCTCGAGCTTCCGTCCCTTGAGGCCCGACAGCACGTCCTTGAGCAGCAGCGGCACGCCGTAGAAGGGACCGCCACGACGAGGACCATCGGTGTCAGGATTGGCGACGACGTCCTCGAAGACTTCCAGCACCGCCCTCAGCTTCGGATTGAGCTCGGCGATGCCGGCCGCGACCTGCGCCGCCGCCTCCTTCGCGGAGATCTCGCCCGCGCGGATGCGCTTGCCCAAGGCGATCGCGTCGAGTGCGCTCCACTCGGACCAGGTGAGGGCGGTCTTCGTCATCAGCCGATGCCGGCCGCCTTGTCGAGGTCGACGCGCTTGAGCCCGGCGGCTTCGGCCGCCTTCGACACTTCCTCCCAGGTCGTGGTGTCGCCCGGGATGCCGTCGCGCTCGCGCTCGGCGCGCCGCTTGCGCTCGGGCTCGCCCGCGACCAGCACTTCCTCGACGCCCGGTAGCGGCTTCGAGGACTTGACCCAGTCGACGAAGCGGTTGGCCTCGGCGCCGACATTGTCGCCGCCGCCGAGCCGCGTCGGCTCGACGATGATGGACAGCATGCTGTTCATGATCGGGCGGTTCTCGTAGTTGCCCGGATACGTGGTGCCGCCGCCGGTCAGCGCGCCGGCGAAAAGCTCGCAGATCATCGCCAGGCCCGAGCCCTTGTGCTCGCCGAAGGTGAAGAGCGCGCCCCGCTCGGCGGGCGGCGCATACATCACGCCGGGATTTCGGGTCGGCTTTCCCTGGGCGTCGATCAGGCAGTTCTCCGGCACCTGCTCGCCCTTGTTGAAGGCGACGCGCACCTTGCCCATCGCGATCTTCGAGGTCGCGAAGTCGAGGATTATCGGCGGGCGGCCGGGCAGCGGGAAGCCGGCCGAGTAGGGATTGGTCTGGAAGCGCGTCTGGCTGCCGCCGAACGGGGCGACCGAGGTGACACCGGCGAAGCCCGCGACGTAGTGCATCGAGACGAAGCCCTTGGCGGCACACTGCTCGGCCCAGTGGCCGATGCGGCCGGTGTGGTGCGCGTTGCGGATGCCGAGCACGCAGATGCCCATCTGCTTCGCGCGGTCCATCGCCAGGTTCATCGCGTCGTAGGCGATCACTTGGCCTAGGCCCAAGCCGCCGTCCACGGTGAGGATCGGACCGGAGTCGACCGCGATCGTGTGATTGCCGTTGATCGTCAGCTTCTTCTCGCGCCAAGCCTGCAGGTACGCCGGGATCATGCCGACGCCGTGCGAGTCGTGGCCTGAGAGGTTGGCGGCGACCAGGTGGTCGGCGGTCAGCTCCTGCTCGCGTGCGCTGCTGCCGACCTGGGCGAAGACGAGCATGATCGCCTTCTTGAGGTTGGCGGGCGTGAGCCGGTGATAGCGCGTCGTCTCGGCCATGGAAGTCTCGCTGGAAAGGGAAGGAACCGGCGGGAACGGCACCCTGCCACGTGCCCCTAGGCCCGGCAATTGGCGGACGCAATCGGCGAACGGGCTGCTAACATGGGGGAAGGATCTTCAACGGAACCGTGCGCATGACCGGCCTCAGACCCTATCGCCCGATCCCAGACGGCGCCCATCCGCCGAACGATTTTGAAGGCTACGGTTCGACCAGGCTCCGCCATCCGAAACGGGCCCCGATCGGGATTCCTCAGACGCTGTCCGAGATCACCGGGCCGGTCTCCGGCTTCGAACGCTTCGGTCCCCTCGAAGTTGACCTGACGATGCAGGGGAAGGCGCCCGCGCTCGGCGAACGGATCATCGTCGAGGGCCTGGTGCTGGACGAGGACGAGCGTCCGATCCCGAACACGCTGGTCGAGCTCTGGCAGGCGAACTCGGCCGGCCGCTATCGTCACGACGGCGACCAGCACGACGCACCGCTCGATCCCAACTTCACCGGCGCGGGTAGGGCGGTCACGGATGCCGAGGGCCGCTACCGCTTCGTCACCATCAAGCCCGGCGCCTATCCCTGGCGGAACCATCACAATGCCTGGCGGCCGGCGCATCTGCATTTCTCGATCTTCGGACCGAGCTTCCTCACGCGGCTGATCACGCAGATGTACTTTCCCGGAGATCCGCTGCTGGCGCACGACCCGATCTTCAATTCGACCAGCGATCCGAAGGCCAGGGATCGCATGGTGTCGAGCTTCGACTTCAACCTGACCAAGCCGGAATGGGCGCTTGGCTACCGCTTCGACATGATCGTGCGCGGACGCGACGCGACGCCGATGGAAGCCGACGGATGACCGTCACTCCTTTCCAGACGGTCGGGCCCTTCTTCCGCTTCGGCCTCGTCTTCGACGGCTGCAACGAGGTCGTCGGCGCGTGCGAGGGCACGCGCGTCACGATCGAAGGCACTGTCCGCGATGGTGCCGGCGCGCCGGTGCCGGACGCGCTGATCGAGACCTGGCAGGCGGATTCGTCCGGCCGCTACCACCATCCCGAGGAAACGCGGCCCGGCGCCGAGGCGCCGTTCGACGGCTTCCGCCGCGCGGCGACCGACACGGAAGGTCGCTACCGCCTGGCGACGGTGAAGCCCGGCCCGGTGCCGGGTCCCGGCAACCGTCAGCAGGCGTCGCACCTCGTGGTCGGCGTCTTCGCGCGCGGACTGCTGACCCGGCTGGTCACGCGGATCTACTTCGAGGGCGAGGCCACGAACGACCAGGATCCGATCCTCGAGCTGGTGCCAAGGGAGCGCGTGCCGACATTGGTTGCCAGGCATGTCGGCGACGATCGTTATCGCTTCGACATCGTACTGCAAGGGAAGGACGAGACCGTCTTCTTCGCCCCGTGAGCGAGCTCACCGCCAGACTGTTCGGCGATCCTGAGGTCGATGCGGCCCTTTCCGACGAGGCGCGGCTGCAGTCGATGCTCGATGTCGAGGTGGCTCTGGCCGAATCCGAATCCGATCTTGGCCTGATACCGATGGATGCGCTGGCGGCGATCCGCGACGCCGGCAAGGCCTCACTCTACGACATAGCGGCCCTCGCGGAGGAGGCGACCCGGGCCGGCAATCTCGCGATCCCGCTCGTCAAGGTGCTGACGAAGCAGGTTGCGTCGACAAATGCCGATGCGGCGCGCTTCGTCCACATGGGCGCGACCAGCCAGGACATCATCGACACCGGCTTGGTGCTTCAGCTCAAGAAGGCGATACCGCCGATCTCGGCGCGGCTCGATCGTGCCGCCACGGCTGCGGCGCGGCACGCGCGGACGCACGCCGCGACGCCGATGATCGGGCGCACCTGGATGCAGCAGGCGGTGCCGGTGACCTTCGGGCTCAAGGCCGCCGGCTGGCTCGAGGCGTTGCGCCGTGTGCGCCATCGGCTCGATGCAGATCTGGAAGCGGCTTTGTTGCTGCAGTTCGGCGGGGCCGCCGGCACGCTCGCGTCGCTCGGCCGCGACGGGCCGGAGGTGGCGCGCGTGCTGGGTTCTCGGCTGGGATTGCCGGTGCCCGACATGCCGTGGCATGCACACCGCGACCGGCTGATCGCATTGGCGACGACGCTGGGCCTCGCGGTCGGCGTGCTCGGCAAGATCGCCCGCGATCTGGCGCTGATGGGACAGACCGAGATCGGCGAGGCGTATGAAGCCCCGGCGGCGGGACGCGGCGGCTCGTCGACGATGCCCCA
>CAZZLX010000464.1:0-3848 GCA_964655235.1 uncultured Rhizobium sp. | reverse complement strand
TTCATGAGGTGCTTGAAGTCCTGGTGAACCTTCACGTTCGCGAGAATCGGGTCCGTGGCATTCATCGCCAGGTACCTGAAGTGATGCAGCGGCACCTGGAACTGCCGCACGTCGGGATGCTTCAGCGCCCCTTCGAGGTCCTGGGCGTTCAGGATCCGCGCGATGTCGGTGTCGCCTTTCTCCAGCATGAGGCGCTGGGCGCCCGACTCCGGCACATGGCGGATGATGACGCGCTTCAGCTTGGCCTCGCCGCGCCAGTAGCCCGGATTGGCCTCGAGGACCATCGTGTCGTTGGCTGCCCAGCTGCGCATCCTGTAGGCGCCGACGCAGGCGGTGTTGGTCTTGAGCCAGGCGTTGGCGTTGTCGTCGCCCTTGATGTTCTTCTTGGCCTCGACCGAGTCGAGGACCATGCCCATGCCGCCGGTGAACAACGCCGAGATCGCGAGGTCGGTCGGATAGGGCTTCGGCAGCTTGACCATCAACGTGCGGTCGTCGGTCGCCTCGACCATGCTGTCGAAGCTCTCAGGCGTGTAGCCCCACTGCTTCAGCGTGCCGGCCGGAGCGAAGTTGATCTTCATGACGCGTCGGAGCGACCACTCGGCGTCCTTGGCGGTCACCGGATTGCCCGACGGATGCTTCACGCCCGCGCGGATCTTGAACGTGATCGAGCTGCCGTCGGCCGAAGCCGACCAGCTTTCGGCAATGCCCGGCACCAGCTTAGCGGAGTCGGTGTAGTCCTGAAATACCAGCGGGTCGCAGATGTTGTTCAGGAACTCGAAGGCATTGAACTCGGCGACCTGGCCGGGGTCCATGCCGATCACGGGATCGAGCGCCCAGGCAATCACCAGGGTATCGGCCGGGGTCTTGGCGGCGGCCGCGAGCGGAGCCACGACAAGGGCGGCGGCGACGAGCCGGGCGGCTGAACGTACGATCATGATCTCTCCTCGTTTCTCGTTGGAAAACAGAGGAAAGCACAGCCGCCCGGCCCGCGCCAATACCGCAACTCGGCGTCAGCGCGCCGGCATCGCCACGCCGGCGGGCTGCTTGGCCCGGCCCCGCCGCTCGGAGATCCAGAGGCCCAGCGAGGCGAGCGGAATCCAGCCGACCCATCGCAGGAACTGAAGACCAGCCTCGGGAACCGAGAATGCCTCGAGATAGGCCATCCGCAGTCCGGTCAGGTTCTCGACTACCTCGAAGGCCAGCAGCCAGATGAACAAGCACGGCATGACGATGGTCAGCGGCTTGAACTTCAGGCTCATCCGGCTCTCGAACCACGGCGAGAGCGCGATCGCGAAGACGAGCACCGTCAGCATGCCTTCCAGCGCCGGGCCGTGCGCAAGCAGGCCCTTCAGGAGCTGCTCCTCGAACACCATCTTCGCCGCGGTCCAGGCAAGCACGCCGCCCGCGAGCAGGATGATCGAGGGGAAGCGGCCGACCATCGCCAGCACGAGCCGGCTTCCCCAGACGATGATCGGCACCGTGATGGCGAGGCCGAGAACGATCAGGAGGACGCTCTCGCGCGCCATGGCGCCGATGGCGAGCGCGTTGTCCACGCCCATGACCGTGTCGGCGATGATGATGGTGCGGACGGCGGCGCCGACCGAGGCGGCGGCGGTGATGCTGTGACCCGACTCCTGGTCGGGCTGCAGGAGGCGGCGGGCGATCCAGATCAGCGCCACACCGCCGATCAGCATCAATCCGGGAACCTTCAGCAGCCAATAGACGCCGAGCGTCATCGCGACGCGCACAAAGATGGCGCCGATAGTGCCCCACAGGATCACCGTGTTCTGGCGGTTCTTGGGCACCTTGCGTGCCGCGAGCCCGATGACCAGCGCGTTGTCGCCGGCCAGCACGAAGTCGAGAAGGATGATGGCGATGAGTGCCGAGAGAAACTCGGCCGAAAACAGTTCCATGACGAAGCTCCGATCCAAAAGGGAACGAGCCGCGCCGCCACGGGGAGGTCCCGGACGCGCGGCAGTTCAAACGGCGATCGGATTCAGCGGATCGGAACTTTGATCGGTCGGCGGCCGCGGCACGAAGCCAGCGAGCGCACCGGCAACGGCCCATCGAGCGGAAGCATGAAGGGAATGGCGACCACCACCATCGCCGCCAGGAGCGCAAAGAAGATCTGGTAGCCGTAGAGCAGAAGCGAGGTAACCACCTCCAGCCCGAGATCGGAGGCGAGAAGCTCGAACTCCATCTCAAGGAAGAAGGCGACGTCAAGCATCTCGCCCAGCGGGCCGGCCATCGCGATAAGGAAAAGCGGAAACAGGACCCGCCCCTCGCTCGTCCCGAGCCAGCGACGGATACCGGCTGCATACCGGCGCAGGTCGTCCCGCAGATCCATAGTCAAGATATAGCGCGGCGCCGGCCCGCCACCAAGGCGAACCGGACATTGCCTATCCGGCTACCGCGCGGCCTGGATCGCCTGCCACACCCGTTCAGGCGTCGCCGGCATGTCCATCGACTTGACGCCGACCTCGCGGAGCGCGTCGACCACGGCATTCATCACTGCCGGCAGCGATCCGGCACAGCCCGCTTCGCCGCAGCCCTTGGCGCCGAGCGCGTTGGTCTTGGCCGGGACCGGATGGCTGACGAAGCCTATGTCGCAGGTGTCGCCCGCCCGCGGCAGCGCATAGTCCATGTAGGAGCCGGTCAGGAACTGGCCATCCTTGTCGAACACCGTGCGTTCGTACAACGCCTGGCCGATGCCCTGAACGATGCCGCCATGGGTCTGACCCGCCACCATCAGCGGATTGAGGATCGTGCCGAAATCGCTGACCGAGGAGTACTTCACCACCTGGACGTGACCGGTCTCCGGGTCGATCTCGACCTCGCAGATGTGGCAGCCGTTGGGGAAAGCCGACGGCGCGGTATCATGTACCAGCTTGACGTCGAGGCTTGCCGGCACGCCGGCCGGCAGCTTGATCGAGCGGATCTTCTCGGCGAGTTCAAGGATGCCGATCGAGCGATCGGTGCCGGCAATGGTGAACCGCCCCCTGCCGAACTCGATGTCGGCAGCGGCCGCCTCGAGGACATGGGCCGCCACCTGCTTGCCGTTCTCGATGACCTTGTCGCCGGCCTCGATGATCGCACCGCCGCTGGCCATCGCCGAGCGCGAGCCGCCGGTACCGCCGCCGGCAATCAGCTGATCCGAGTCGTTCTGGTGCAGCTTGATCTTATCGAACGGGATGCCGAGCTTGCCGACGAGCACCTGGGCAAACGGCGTCCAGTGGCCCTGGCCGTAGTCGAGCGTGCCGGTGACGATGGTGACGCTGCCGTCCGCCTCGAAGCGCAGCCCGCCCATCTCCTTGCCCTGCGGCGCGGTGACTTCCAGGTAGTTGCCGATGCCGATGCCGCGCAGCTTGCCGCGGGCCTTGCTCTCGGCCTTGCGCTTGGCGAAGCCGTTCCAGTCGGACTCAGCGACCGCCTTCGACAACAGCGCCGAGAAGTCGCCGGAGTCGTACTCCATCGCCGAGGGCGCCTTGTACGGGATCTGGTCCGGCGCGATGTGATTGCGCTTGCGGATCTCGACCTGGTCGATGCCCATCTCGGCCGCCGCCGCCGAGACGAGGCGCTCCATGAAGTAGTTGCCTTCCGGCCGGCCAGCGCCGCGATAGGCGTTGATCGGAACCGTGTTGGTCATCACGCATTTGGTCGCGACCTCGATCAGCGGCGTCCGATAGACGCCGATCGAGTTCTTGACCACGTTCACTGTCGCCATCAGCGGGCCGGCGGTGTTCAGCACCGCGCCCATGTTGGCATAGCCGGTGAAGCGCACGGCGAGGAAGCGGCCGTCCTTGTCGAGCGCAAGCCCGCCCTCGAAGTCGTGGTCGCGGCCGTGACAG